>CAYUCW010000046.1:0-8873 GCA_964443435.1 uncultured Caulobacteraceae bacterium
CTATTTTATAAAATCCGCCACATAAGTACTAAAAACTACCGCAATTAAAAGGGTTGTGACAATGCCAATTCCTATTTTTTTATGCTCTCTGAATAGTTTTGTATAATCGGTTTCACCATTATTAAGGGCGATTATTTGATTATTTAAAAAATACCAAACAAATAAATATCCGAAATAGAGTGCGACCAATGAATAATATTTTCCAATAAGTAAAATGCTAAAGCTAAAGATTAAACAGGCTATTAAATAGAAATAAAACACGGCTTCGGGTGCATTTTTTCCAAGTTTTCTTGCGCTTGATTTCACGCCAATAAGCGCGTCATCCTCAATATCCGACATTGCATAGACGGTATCATAGCCAAGTGTCCAAAACATAGTTCCAAGCCAAAATAATATGGCATTAAAATCAATTGTTCCGGTTACGGATGCATAGCCAACCAAAACGCCCCAATTAAATACTATTCCAAGGAAAACTTGCGGCCACCAAGTTATGCGCTTCATAAATGGGTATAAAACAATAAGTGGAACTGCGCATAATGCTATTATTTGCGAAAGTGGGGGAAGGAAATATAAAACCCCAAGCCCAACTAATAATTGCAATCCAAGCCAAATATATGCCGCTTTTATGCTTACTTGTCCGCTTGGAATTGGGCGATTTCTTGTACGTTCTACTTTTTCGTCAAAATCCTTATCGACAATATCATTAATAGTGCAGCCGGCACCACGCATAACAATCGCACCAATTATCCATAGAATCACTAGTTTTAAATCTAAGACGCTAAAGCCAATATTAATACGCCCAAGCAAATGCCCCATAAAGCAAGGTAATGCCAAAAGCCAAAAGCCAATCGGCCTATCGAATCGCGATAACCTTAGAAATGGCCTAAGTTTTAATGGCGCATAATCTATTATAGAGTGTTTAATAGCGTCAGGAGTTTGCATAATTTATGGATAGTTTTGTTTGAAATAAAGTCAATTAATTTATTTGAAATAAATTAAGCCTTGATTTTTAAACTTTTCATTGTGTTTTTTGGCGTTTTTAGATGTTAATGCGTAAAAAAGCTGCAGTTTGCTTCCAAATATTGCACTTGCGAGAAAAAGCGGTTTAATTTTGAATTTAATCGCAAGGCTAAATTGACGATTTAAAATAATTCGTCATATTGGGGACATAAGTCATAGGCGACTTAAAATCATCTTTATTTGATAAATTATAGACAATGGCGTCATAAATACCATTTTAATGGTTATTTGTGGCGCTTTTTTTATTTGGGGAACACTTAATGTCTGAAGAAATTAAAAATGGCAAACTTTCACGCCGCAAATTAATAAAAGCGGGCGGGGTTGCGGCTACAAGCGTTGCACTACAACAATTAAGCGCAAGTCCTGTGGCTGCGGCTGGTGCACCTGAAACTAAAACTGCAAAGCTTGGCTTCATCGCACTTACTGATGCGGCACCTGTGATTATTGCAAAAGAACTTGGCTTTTTTGCAAAACATGGCATGCCTGATGTTGTCGTTGCAAAACAAGCAAGCTGGGGCGCTACTCGTGATAATTTAGTACTCGGAAGTGGTGCGGGCGGTATTGATGGCGCGCATATTCTTTCGCCAATGCCATATTTAATGTCTTTAGGTGTTAATTCGGCACCCGTTGCCATGAGCATTTTGGCGCGATTAAATACTAATGGTCAAGCAATCTCGGTTGAGAAAATCTATCTTGGTGCAAAAGCCGCTATGAATGCGGCGGCTTTAAAACCAATAATCGCTGAGAAGAAAGCAAAAGGCGATAAAATCAATATGGCTATGACTTTCCCTGGTGGAACGCATGATTTATGGTTACGTTATTGGCTTGCTGCGGGCGGCATTGATCCAGATAAAGATGTTGATTTAATCACAATTCCACCGCCACAAATGGTTGCAAATATGAAAGCAAATACTATGGAAGCTTTCTGCGTAGGTGAGCCTTGGAATGGACAATTGGTTAATCAAGGTATTGGATATACTGCGGTTTCAACTGGTCAAATGTGGATGAACCACCCTGAAAAATGTTTTGGCATGCGCTCTGATTGGGTTGCAAAAAATCCAAATGCGGCAATTGCTTTGACTGCGGCAATTATAGATGCGCAAAGATGGTGTGATAATCCTGCTAATACTGCGAAACTTGCCGAAATTATTGCTGGCCGTGATTATTTAAAATGTGAAGTTGGTGAAATTTTCAACAGACTTGCAGGTAATTTCACATTTGGAGATGGCCGCGTTATTAAAAATGCACCTTTCAAAATGAAATTCTTTGCTGGCAATGCTTCATTCCCGTACAAAAGCCATGATTTATGGTTCTTAACCGAAAATCAGCGTTGGGGTAAATTACCTAAATCATTGAATACAAGCGGAATTATTGCAAAAGTAAACCGTGCCGATATTTGGCGTGCTGCTGCTAAGAAGCTTGGTGTTGCGGCTCCGGCAAGTGATTCAAGAGGTGTTGAGCGCTTCTTTGATGGCAAAGTATTTGATCCTTCAAAACCTGCTGCATATCTTGCAAGCCTTGGTATCAAAAGATAGGAGTGGATAGTGTCTAATCCCAATCTCAAAATTACTGAACCTGTGAAAACGGAAAAAGTCTCTGATATTAATAAAGAAAAGGTTGCTGAAATAGTGAAATATCCTAAAGATGCGATTGTAAGGCCGCAATTACCTCAAGTTAAACCAACTAATAAATTCTTAGAAGGTTTAAGCAATTTTGCCGCCACTACCATACCTACTTTCTCTTTATTAATTGGCTTTCTTTTAGTATGGCAACTTTTATGCGGCGCGGAAACCTCAAATTTTCCAAGCCCATTAAAAGTCTGGCAAGATAGCAAAGAGATTATTTTAAACCCATTTAAAGGCGTTGAAATTGGCCCTGAAGGTCTTAAAATTCAAGAACAAGGTGATGTTGGGGTTGGGGCGCATATTATAACCTCTCTTGCAAGGGTGTTAAAAGGATATTCGCTTTCGGTTGTTTTTGGTGTTGCACTTGGTGTTCTGATTGGTCAAAGCAAAACGGCGTTTCGTGCGCTTGACCCATTCTTCCAAGTCTTAAGAACTGTGCCACCTTTGGCATGGCTTCCGATAAGCTTGGCAATTTTCCAAGCGGCAGGGCCATCAACAATATTCTTGATTTTCATTACTGCGATTTGGCCAATTATTCTTAATACTGCGGCTGGGGTAATGAATATTCCATCTACTTATGTGAATGTTGGAAAAGTTTTGCAACTTAATCCGATTGAATATTTTACGAAAATTATGCTTCCGGCAACTGTGCCACATATGTTTACCGGTCTAAGAATTGGTGTTGGTATGTCTTGGCTTGCAATTGTTGCCGCAGAAATGGTGCAAGGCGGCACAGGTATCGGCTTCTTTATCTGGGATTCTTATAATAGCTCTCTGCTTACTGATACTATTGTAGCCTTAGTTTGGATTGGTCTTATCGGCTTCGCCTTAGATAGAATCGTTGGTTTTATCGGTACTTTAATCGCAAGAGCATAATATAGGGGCATAGAATTATGGAAAAAATACAAAGTAAAAGAAGCTTCCTAGCCCTTGAGGGTATAAGCGTAGAATTCCCTACAAAAAATGGAAAATTCCTTGCGGTTGATAATGTGAATTTATCAATGAAAAAAGGTGAATTCGTTTCAATTATTGGTCACTCTGGCTGTGGTAAATCAACCCTTCTTAATGTGGTTGCTGGCCTTGTGAAACCTTCAAAAGGCGTTGTCTTTTTGAATGATAAAGTGGTTGATGAGCCAGGTGTTGATAGGGCGGTTGTTTTCCAAGATCACTCTTTGCTTCCTTGGCTTACGGTTGAAGAAAATGTGAAAATGGCGGTGGAAAAAACTGCTAAAGGCAAATCAAAGAATGAAATTAAAGAATGGGTATTGCACAATCTTGAACTCGTTCAAATGAGCCATGCCGCGCAAAAGCGTCCAAGTGAATTATCTGGCGGTATGAAACAACGTGTTGGTATTTCACGCGCGATTGCTATGAATCCTGATGTATTGCTTATGGATGAGCCGTTCGGCGCACTTGACGCTTTAACAAGGGCAAGTCTGCAAGACGTGGTTATGGAAATTCAATCAAGACTTAATAATACAGTTATGATGATTACCCATGATGTCGATGAAGCGGTTCTTTTGGCCGATAGAGTTATTATGATGACAAATGGGCCGGCCGCACGAATTGGTGAGGATTTATTTGTTGATATTCCTAAGCCGCGTAATAGGCTTGAAGTTGTTGAAACTAAGAAATATTCTGATGCAAGAATTGCGATTTTGCACTTCTTACATGAAAGATATAAAAATCCTACGGATGAAAAATCTAAAGCAAAAATTGAAGAAGTTGCATAGTTTCTTTGATTATAATTCTCAAGTTAGTTTAGATAAAGAAAAAGCCCCAAATTAATTTGGGGCTTTATTTTTATGCTTTTTTCAAAACATTTATTCGAAATTATCACCTTGATCATCAGGCGCTTTTTCAGCTTCTGTAGACTCTTCAGTAATCAAAGTAAGATTAATTGCTTTTGGACCTTTACCCATTTTATCAGGCAAAATCTGGAAACTAATTTTTTGATTTGGCACAAGTTCAGTAAGGCCCGCGCGTTGAATAGCAGAAATATGTACGAATACATCTTCTGTACCATTGCTAGGAGATACGAAACCAAATCCACGCTCACCATTGAAGAATTTTACAATACCTTCAACTGTTGGCAAATCAGGATTAGGCGTAAATCCGCCTTGTCTGTCACCAAAATCACGACGAGGTGGTCTATCGCCATAATTGCCGCGCGGTCTATCACCGCCGCCGCCAAAATTACCACGAGGTCTATCGCCATAATCTTGTCTTGGTGGTCTATCGCCATAAGCCGGACGAGGTCTGTCACCAAAATCTTGTCTTGGTGGTCTGTCGCCGAAATTACCGCGAGGTCTGTCGCCAAAATCTTGTCTTGGTGGTCTATCGCCGAAATTACCGCGAGGTCTATCACCAAAATCCTGTCTTGGTGGTCTGTCGCCGAAGTTACCGCGAGGTCTATCGCCGAAATCTTGTCTTGGAGGTCTGTCGCCGAAATTGCCACGAGGCTTATCGCCGAAATCTTGTCTTGGTGGTCTATCACCAAAATTACCGCGAGGCTTATCACCAAAGCCACCGCCGAAACTTCTTGCTGGTCTTTCTTCAAAGGCAGGAGGTGCCATTAAAGGATCAAAAGCATCTTCTTTACCACGAACTCTATTGTTTTTTTTCTTCTTATCAGTGTCACGAAAATCGTCATCTTCATCGTCGTCGAAACGCATTAATTTACCCTAAACCACAGATACGTGGTGTTTTTACTATGTAAGTCAGAAACTTACCTTACTATTATTGCAAAATTGCATACCCACGAACACGAAATTAGTTTTAAAACGATTACGAAGACGCAGTTAACCTTATTATGACTTGCAAACGCATAAATTGCAACAATATCATGCTTTATTCATGGAAATAATTTCGAATTTTGCATTATCGGCTTGTTTCAAAGTTTCATGCAATAGGTTTTTGGCAGTTTTTATCGAGTTTTCAAGCGTATAAGGCGGATTTATAATAATCATTCCCGATGCAAATAGCCCTTTAGAATCATTAATATTGCCTATTGATTGCTCTATGATAAGGGTGTTTTCACCTAATTTACGTATTTGCTGTTTGAAATCTTTAACCTCTGTTGCATTTTTTGCGGCATACCAAACCAGAAATGTGCCAGTTTTAAAGCGCTCTAGCCCTGATTTTAAGCCTTCAATAATTCTTGCAAACTCATTTGGTTTTTCAAAGGGCGGGTCAATTATAATAATACCGCGTCTTTCTTTGGGCGGAAGTTTGGCTTTTATAAAGTTCCAAGCATCGGTTTTACTTATGGCAATTGCGCGGCATTCAATTGTGGCTTTAAGTTCATGAATATTCTTATCAAGAATTATAAAGTCTTCATCATGTAGTTCATTAAGTAAAAGCCTATCATGATGTCTAAGGTTCGCCGCCGCAAGGAAAGGGGATCCGGCATAATATCTTTGATTATTGCCATTGGCATTTGCAAGATATTTTAAATAAGTTTCGATAATTTTGGGAAGTGTTTTATGCTTATCTGCATATTCCCAAATTTTTATAATACCATCTAAATATTCAGGGCTGCGCGAAGCGGTTTCATGGTGAAAGTCATAAATTCCAGTACCCGCAAAAGCATCATAAACCGTAAAAGGGCTGTCCTTTTGTTTGAAATATTCAATACATTCGCAAATAATAAGGTGTTTTAAAACATCGGCAAAATTACCAGCGTGAAAACTATGACGGTAATTCATTATTCTTCTTTTGCTCTATAGGTGAAAATGCCGCCAATTATAGCTAATACCCCGATTAAAACCCCAATAATATTGTCCATAAATGCTACGTGAAATATAGCTTTATGCGGCTTGCCAAGCTTCCAAACCACTTCGCGAGTTTTTGCAAATTTCTCTTTTTCACTTGGTTTATCGTCAATTATTGCAAAGCTATTATTAAATCTGTCTTTGAATTGATAAATGCCAGAATAAGCAATGGTTTTTCTATCGGGTATGATTTTTGTTTTGACTAAGGTCGCCATCGCGCTATCGCCAGTAATTTTAATATAATTAGTGCTAATATTATTAAAAGAACAGCCAAGAAATATTGCAATTCCAAGTATTATTAATGCCTGTCCTTGTTCTTTCTTAGAGGACGGCATAATAAATCTATTGGATAATGGTACGCGTAATTTTAACTGATAAACCATGATTTTTTTATTGCTTTATTGATAATAGATTTGCTTTAATACTATATGCTCAAAAAAATCAAATATATATTCTTATTGCTTATTCCAATTCTTTGTATTTCTGGATTCAAAAATAAGAGTCAAACAAGAGATTTTGATTTTTACGTCCTCTCGCTTTCATGGTCGCCTGAATTTTGCGCCACCCGTCCTGATGATAATAGTGAGCAATGTAGGCGGAACTCAAATTTTGGCTTTGTTGTGCATGGACTTTGGCCAAATTTTGAAAGGGGCTTTCCTAGGAATTGTGAAACCAAATATCCTAATCCTTCGGCGGGTTTAATTTCGCAAATGCAGGATATTATGCCAAGTCGCAGGCTTGTTAATATACAATGGGAACGACATGGCACTTGCAGTGGCCTAAATCCAAATGATTATTTTAATAGCATTAAAAATGCATATAAAAGCGTGAATATTCCAAACTATCGCGACTTGCAATCGGCGCCAAGTGTTGCCGCGATTGAACAAAAATTCATTGGTTTAAATCCAAAGCTTAAGAAAGATATGATTGCGGTGGTGGGTAAAAACGGAAGTCTAAGCGAAGTTAGGGTTTGTATGGATAAATCCTTAAACTTTAGGGTTTGTAGCGAAGTAAACTCAAAAGGCGCAAAAGACTTTGAAAGAATATTCATTCAAAGACCAAGATAAGTCAAACTAAATAAGAAAATATCTTAGTTTTTTATTTTATTTAAGATTTGCAAACTTCATCAGTCATTAATTTATAAGTTTTTGACAGATAAAAGTCTGCTTCATTAGCACCCAATCTGTATGCGGACTTAAAGTATTTAAGACTTTTATCCGTTCTAGCTTTGCTACATTCAAGCCGTGCTCTTAAATAAAATGCTTCTGGGAAAGTTTTCCTACAAATAATAAAGCCTTTTTTATATGCTTTGACACAAGAAGAATCTAAATTATTGCCAATTATAAACGGAAGAAAGGCGCTTTGTGTCATTTTATCAAGATAAGTTCTTATTTCAAAATAATTATCTATATGTTTTGTACCGTCAAAGCTATTTATAAATTTACCTTCTTTAATAATGTTATAAGTTTCAAATTGATAATTTGCGATTACAAACATTGACATAGTATCGCCGTGTTTTGCCCAACACTCTAAATTATTTATATTCTTTAAAACTGATGGCATGTATCCATTGATGACAACTACTGGAACATAAAAATAACTTAAAACACCATCAAAAAGCAATCTTACATTATTTCGTGTTCTGACTTCCTTATAAAATGAATTCCTATCATTATTTAAAACTTTTATTTCATACCAACTTGTAGGAGAACCAAGACCTTCCACAGATTCGCAGCCAGAGAATTTATCAAAGAATTTCTCATACGACCTTGTCATTTTCCAACCAGGTTCAGTATTAGTTAAAAATAATAATGCGCCAATATAACTCACCAAACCAAATAAGCAGGTAATTGCAATAAATTTATAATTAAACTTATTTTTCAAATAATTTATCTCAGTCTAGATTAAATAATGATTGAATATTTATACTAAATGATTGCCATTTCTTAGATTTGTCAACTTTAATTTTTGTTTTAAATTGATGATGCCTTTAAATGATAAATGGAAAGGTGCGGCTGTTGGCGGTGTATTAGGCGGTCTTGGCGGCAAAAAAGCCATAAAAGAAAAATGTGAGTAGAAGCGACGGAATTTTCCTCTTCAATTGTTTAACTTAATAGGAACAGCAATTGGAGAGTAAAATGAAAAAATTAATTTTAACTGGTATAATCGTATCTATGTTCGCTACTTCTGCTTTCGCGGCACCTGTTTATAAAGGCGTTAATGAGCGTCAAGAAAATCAAAAAGAGCGCATTACTAATGGCTATAAACAAGGTGAATTGACCAAAGCTGAAACGGCTAACCTTATCCATGATCAAAGACAAATCAATAGGGCGGAAAAGAGAATGCGCGCTGATGATGGTTTAAATACTAAAGAGCGCATAAGACTTGGGCATATGCAAAATAGTGCAAGTCGCGAAATTTATCGCAAAAATCATAATGATAGAACAAGATAGTT
>CAYUCW010000046.1:8973-16384 GCA_964443435.1 uncultured Caulobacteraceae bacterium
GCACTTGCGTCGCGCTTAATATTATCGCCGCCTCTTGTGGCTTTCGGGCCATAAGCAATTGGGGTAGGGCGGTGTGACATTGCTTCTTCGGCAATTGCTTTTACCAGCCCTTCGGCAAGATGCATTCCGCGCGCAATTGTCGATTCATGAACAAGCATAGCATTACGGAATTTTTCGGTTTCACGCGCCAAAGCATCTTTTAAATTCTGTGCTGCACCAGAAAGTATAGCAGGGTTTTTAGCAATCCTTTGGCTTTCAATCGCATAAGTCGCGGCAAGTCTTCCGGCTTCATCATTTAAGGGCGCAACTTCGGCAAACTTACTTTCGGCAAATAATTTTGATTGCAATTCGGTTATTTCCGTAAGCCTGTGGGTTACAAGAATTAATTGATCTAATAAATCCGATGCATCATGCGCCATAAGTGCCATTATATGCCCCCATTTCTTGCTGCTTCTTGAATTTTAATTATCTCAGCTTTAACCGCATAGGCAATACCAATTCCGCCAGTTTGTGCAAAGCCTTTTGAATATTCTTCCATTAAAAATGGTTTGAATGCTCTTTCTCCTGCGCCGCCGCCGAACATAGTATCGGAAACATCGGTTTCGGTTTCGGTCATTGATAATAATTGCGAAAGCACCATTTGTTCAAATTCTTTGGCAATTCTATCGGCTTTATCTTCGCCATTAACCGAAAGATTTGAATTGCTACCTAGAGAGCCAATTGTTTGTGCAATAATACCAGCGTCCATTACATCACCTCTATTTCTGCTTGTAGTGCACCAGCGGCCTTTAAAGCTTGAAGGATTTGAATTAAATCGCGCGGATTAACCCCAAGTGAGTTTAGACCTGCAACTAAATCTTTTAAAGGAACGCCGCCTTTTACAACAGTTAAGTCGCCTTCATCTTCTTCTACACCAACCGAAGATCTTGAACCGGCAACAGTTTGCCCATTACTAAAGCTATTAGGCTGCGAAACAAACGGATCTTCTTGAACCGAAATTGTAAGATTACCTTGCGCGACCGCAACCGTTGAAACTCTTACGTTTTCGCCCATTACCACTATGCCAGAGCCTTCATCAACAATGATTTTTGCCGAAGTATCAGGGGTCACAGTTAAACGCTCAATACGTGAAATAAGCCCAACCATATCAGATGGATAGCCAATAGGCTTGGAAATAACTACGGTTGATGGATTATCAACATTTGCCGCAGGAACGCCAAGATTTTGATTAATCGCATTTGCAATTCTTCTAGCCGTAGTGAAATCAGGGTTTTTAAGCGCAAATCTAATTTCGGTCATATTGGCAAGGTCAAATCTTAATTCACGCTCTACTAATGCGCCATTTGGCACTCTACCATTTGTTGGAATACCTCTTCCAACATTAGAGCCAGAACTTCCAGTTGCCACAAAACCACCAACAGTTAATTGACCTTGCGCCACAGCATAAACTTGACCATCGGCACCAAGAAGCGGAGTTACAATTAATGTTCCGCCTGAAAGTGATTTTGCGTCACCAAGCGCTGAAACCGTAACGTCAATTCTTGAACCTTGCGTCGCAAATGGCGGCAAAGTTGCCGTAACCATAACCGCAGCTACGTTTTTAGTTTGTAAATTTTGATCACGAGTTGAAATTCTAAACCTCTCAAGCATGGTTTCAAGCTGTTGACGTGTGAAAGGTGAGTTTCTTAGACCATCACCAGTACCTTGAAGGCCAACCACAATACCATAACCAATTAATTGATTATCTCTTACGCCTTCTACATCAACCAAATCCTTGACGCGCGATTGGGCGTAAGAATTGCTTGCAAACATGGTCATGCTTGCCGCTATAATAGCTAATGCAAGAAGTGAATTTTTTACCGTTTTTTTGAATAAATTTATCATAATTACTCTAATGCGAATATCATGCCAGTTTTTATATTGCTAAGCAATTGAATTTAAAGAGTTTATTTAATCGTATTTTTGATTAAATTTTACCTATCGGCAATAATTGCCTAAGCGCTAATTAACAAGATATTAACCTTAAAACAGCTATAATATTAATAGGTAAGCATATGAAAATTGAAAGTGTATCATCGTCACAAGCTGCGGCCCTTAAAAAGGCAAATGGCATTGCTGCGCCTGGATTTAGTTTGCCAACGGGTGAGGCCGCGCAAACAAGCAATGCAAAGCCTGTGTCTAATACCGCTCCAATCGCTAATCTTGATTCTTTACTTGCACTTCAGATGGTCGATACTGAGCAAGAAAAAAAGCGCAAGGCGACAAATCGCGCAAAAGGCCTCTTAGATCAATTAGATACTCTAAGAGTTGCAACTTTGTCTGGGAATGTTACCAAGTCACAGCTTATAAATCTATCAAATTCATTAAAAGAAAAACTTGATGATATTGAAGATGAAGGCTTAAAAACTATCATTCAAGAAATAGAATTACGTGCCGAAGTAGAGCTTGCAAAACTAGAAACTTTTTTAAATTAAGTTTACTTTACGTAAGCTGCAAAGCGACTATGATTTACAGCATATGTGAATTGTCAAAACGCAAAGCTATCGCTATAGGCGTGTTATAATTACTAAGTAATTATATGGAAAAAGAGATTCTATTTTTGGGGTTATGAATGTCTGAAGCTTTAAATCAAGTAATTGAAGAAAAAAAGACCCGTATCACTGAACCTGATACAGGATATGTTCCACACGATAATGAGCCTTTTATGAATGAAAGACAGCTTCAGTATTTTCGTGTAAAGCTTCAAAAATGGAAAAGCGAGATACTTGCCGATAGCCAAAATACTCTTTCAAGCTTGCAAGATGATTCTGTATCGCTTCCTGATTCAATTGATAGGGCTTCTTCGGAAACTGAAAAAGGCATAGAGCTTCGCACACGTGATAGACAACGCAAACTTATTGCTAAAATCGATGATGCTTTAAAGCGTATTGAAGAAGGCGAATATGGCTATTGCGAAGAAACCGGTGAGCCTATTTCACTTGGTCGTTTAATCGCAAGACCAATCGCGACTTTGACTCTTGAAGCGCAAATGCGTCATGAAAAACAAGAAAAAATCCATAGAGACGATTAATTTGTGACAACTAATTAGTGAAGATTAGATTGTAATGTCCAAAATTATTTTTGGGCATTAGCCTCACTTTAAATTATGTCCAGATTCAAAGCTTTGATAAGTTCGCGCAAGGGCTTTAAGTTTTTGCGATTTCACATTCTTAGTAAGCATATTTAGACCTGTCATGCGATAAGGGAAAATATGAACTGGAATAGTACGCTGACCATTTTTCAAAGAAAAATAGAGCAAAGAATATAATTCACCTATATCTGTATCATTAAGTGAAATTGCTTGTGCTGCCGCGCATCTTGCTTGAATAAATAGATTAGGATTTCCAAAAAGATTTATTCTTAAGCTATTATTTATTGTACCATCATAATCATTTCTATTTATTAGAAAAGTGCCATAAGTATTTGTATTTGCACAAATTTTATACTCTCTTATGAATTTATATTTATTCTTAGAATAAAGCCATAATTCAAGAATTTTTTCGGAATTTATAATTCTTATAAATGCTTTTGCGCCAACTTTAATATTATTATCATTATAAAAATAAGATATACGTGATTGGTTTTGTATGATGGTTTGACGGCCAATTCCTGTAATATTAAATCTTACATTTTGGGCAAACGCATCAGAAGCATATGTAATTGCAAGACCATTTAAAGCCAAAAACAAATCACGGCGATTTATCATTTAAGCCTCAAGTATTCGCGGAAGTTTAAATACTATATTTTCTTTTATAAGTTCGCGATTATCAAGGGAAACATTAAATCTTGCTTTGCAAGCATTTATAATTTCCAACACTAAATCCTCTGGTGCGCTTGCGCCTGCACTAAGTGCCAAAGTATTTACATCATCAAACCAAGCCCAATCTATATCATTTACATCATCAATTAAATATGAATGTTTTGCGCCTGATTTAAGGCCAACTTCGCGCAATCTTTGTGAGTTAGAAGAAGTTTGTGAGCCAACAACCAATAATAAATCAGCATTTGTCGATGCCGCTTTTACGGATTCTTGGCGATTAGTAGTGGCATAACAAATATCTTCTTTATGCGGCTTATGAAGTTTTGGAAATCTTTCTTCCAAGATTTTTATAATATCAATTGTATCGTCAACCGATAAGGTTGTTTGTGTTATAAGGCCAAGTTTTTCAGTGTTTTTTGGCATGAAGTTCTTGGCGTCATTTGTATCTTCTATAAGGGTAATAGATCCATCTTTTAATTGACCAAGTGTGCCTATTACTTCGGGGTGTCCTTTATGGCCTATAAGTATGATTTCATAGCCTAAATCATAAAGTCTTTGCGCTTCGATATGTACTTTAGAAACTAAAGGGCAGGTGGCATCAACATATATCATATTGCGCTTTTGCGCATCTATTGGCACCGATTTTGGCACGCCATGCGCCGAAAAAATAACTGGCCTATCATTTGGACACTCATCTAATTCTTCAACAAAAACTGCTCCGATTGATTTTAAGCGCTCTACTACATGGACATTATGAACAATTTCGTGACGGACATAAACCGGTGCGCCCCATTTTTCGAGAGCGCCTTCAACAATTTGAATCGCCCTATCAACGCCGGCACAGAAACCACGAGGGGAAGCAAGTTGTATTTTTAATGCTTTCATTGCCAAGATTTAATCTCCAAATTGCTTTGTGTGCTTGAGGTAATTCATCATTGCCTTTAAAGAAGATTTCGAGTTAAAGTCATTTAGTCAATTTAGCAAGTTTTTGCTTGTTAATTATGCATTAGTTTGGAAGAAATATGCGCTCTCGTGCTTTTATGTTAATTGTAAGTTCTTTATTAGTTTCAGGTATCGCTTTATCTGGTTGCGCAAGCAATAAAAAAGCAAAGCCTTCTGACCTTTCCTCAGAAGCAAACCTACCGTCACTTGAAAAAACAGAAAAGCCAGTCATTAATGATGGCATTGAAAGAGTTGATGTAAAAGATGCGCCGCCACCTAAAAAATTAGGATTTTTCTCTAAGCTAACTAATAGAATTGATACAAGTTCGGGTGTCGCCAATGCTGGCCCATGCCCTGGTGTTAAAATTCTTTATGAAGCTTCAAGATTTGTAGAACTTACGGGCTCTGAGCGTTTTGAAAATGTTGGCTATACTGGTGAGATGCAAAAAGTGAATTCTAATTGCCGCTATGTAAATGATTCGCCAATTACCGTAAGTCTTTCAATTGAAATGGCTTTGGGTAAAGGCCCAATGGCAAAAGGCGCTTATAAAGACGTGAAATATTGGGTAGCGGTAACAAGAAAAGATATTGCGCCAATCGACAAACAATTCTTTACGGGTCGTGTATATTTTGAACCAAATGAAAAAACTACAACGCTAATTACTCCTGATATAGGTGTTGAAATTCCACGCAGAGATAAAGAAGTTTCAGGGTCAAATTTTGAAATTCTAGTAGGTTATGATCTTACCCCTGATCAATTAAAATTCAATACAGACGGTAAGCGCTTTAAAATTGATGCTGGTGCAAATTAGGTTTTAAAATGGCATATGTAAATTTAACTAAATTGCTTGGGCAGATAATTGGTCAGGCATTTGCTTCTATTGGTCTTTCTGAAGATTATGGCCAAACTTCACGCGCAACAAAACCTGAATTTGGTGATTTTCAATGTAATGGCGCAATGGCGGCGGCAAAAGCGGCTGGTAAAAACCCACGTGAAATAGCAACGCAAATTGCTTTAAAACTTGGTGAAAATCCACTTTTTGAAAAAATTGAAATTGCAGGGCCAGGGTTTTTAAATATCACAATTTCTAAATCGGCGCTTGAAAGCCAAATTGAAACTCTTGCAAGTGATGAAAGACTTGGTGCGGGCTTGGTAGAAATGCCGCGTAAAGTAATTATCGATTATGCTGGGCCAAATGTTGCCAAATCAATGCATGTTGGTCATTTAAGGGCAACTATCATTGGCGATAGCATAAAAAGACTATTTAGATTTCGTGGTGATAATGTTTTGGGTGACGCGCATTTTGGTGATTGGGGCTTCCAAATGGGGCTTTTAATTGCAACGCTTGGTATAGAACAACCAGAGCTTCCTTATTTTGACGCTGAATTTAATGGCGAATATCCTCAGCAATCACCGGTGACATTAGCGGATTTGGAAAGAATTTATCCGACGGCCGCCGCGCTTGCCAAAACTGATGAAGACTATCGCAATAAAGCCCGTAAAGCGACCATGGAGCTTCAGTCCGGGCGCAAAGGTTATCGTGCATTATGGCAGCATTTTGTAAATGTTTCACGTGAAGCATTAAAGCGTGAATTTGGTGCGCTTGGAGTTGAATTTGATTTATGGCTTGGTGAATCTGATGCGGATTCTTTCATTCCTGAAATGGTGCAAGATCTTGATAAAAAAGGCATTTTAGTCGAAGATCAAGGCGCGAAAGTTATTTTCGTTCATGATAAGCTTGTGCCTTCTAAAGATGGCTCTGAAAGACCAAATGTGCAGCCATTGCTTGTGGTTTCTTCCGAAGGCTCTGCGATGTATGGCACTACGGATTTGGCGACAATCGTTCAAAGAAAACGCGATTATAATGCCGATTTAGTGATTTATTGCGTAGATCAAAGACAGGCCGATCATTTTGAAAGTGTTTTCCGCGCTTCTGATAAAGCAGGCTATTTAAAACGTGACCAACTTGAACATATTGGCTTTGGCACAATGAATGGCAAAGATGGCAAGCCATTCAAAACCCGTGAAGGTGGCGTTTTAAAGCTTCATGACTTAATCACTATGGTGCGCGAACTTGCCACTGAAAAACTAAATGAAGCAGGCGTCGCCAAAGAATTACCAGAAGAAGAAAGAAAAGACATAGCCGATAAAGTTGGCATGGCGGCACTTAAATTTGCCGATTTGCAAAATTTCCGTGGCACTTCTTATATTTTCGATTTGGAAAAATTCTTATCATTTGAGGGCAAAACTGGGCCATATCTTCTTTATGCTTGCGTGCGTATCAAAGCGATTTTACGCAAAGCCCTTGAACAGAATTTAGAATTTGGCAAAATTCAAATCAATGAAGCCCAAGAAAGAGACCTTGTTTTAATTCTTGATGGTTTTGAAAATGCTCTCTTTGGCGCTTATGATAAACGTGCACCGCATATTTTGGCGGATCATGCCTATGCACTCGCCGGTGCATTCTCAAGCTTTTATGCTAATTGCCCAATATTAGGTTCAGATAATAAGGGCGTAAAATCTTCAAGACTGGCACTTGCCAATGCAACTTTAAAACAGCTTGAAATTACGCTCAATTTATTAGGGATAAGCGCACCTGAACGCATGTAATTGTTTATTTGCATGAAAATGGGCAATAAATGCGTCAGCTACGTATGTAAACAAATTAT
>CAYUCW010000047.1:0-16274 GCA_964443435.1 uncultured Caulobacteraceae bacterium
AAATTCAAAATCATTCCGGCAATTATCGCAGCAAATAAAGCCATAATTCCAAAACTAAGATTAACTATGAAATTCGCGCCTGTGAAATGGCTTATAATGCGTCCTAAAACCGCAAAAACTGGTACGTGAATAAGGTATATTGCATAGGACCAATTACCAATATTAGTCATTGTTTTATTTGGCTTTATGCCTTCAGCTTCTGAATTAAAAATACCAATTAAAAGAAGAGCCGATGGAATGCTATACCATAATACTCTTTGGATTTCGCTTGCAAAAAAGCTACTGGGATTTTGATTGGAATTAGCAATTGCGATTAAGAATCCAATACCTGCAACTATTATAAGGGTTCGAGAGTTTATCTTTTTTAGTAATTTAATATTAAGCGCAATAAAAGCACCAATAATAAATTCAAGGCCAAGCGGACTTGTGATTAAAGCAATATTGGGATTGCTTGACTTGAAGCCAATTATTGCAAAAAATACTAAAACCGAAGCCCATAGACTAAGTAGTATAATTAAATATTTTCTTGGGAATAAAAGAAATAAACTAAAGACCAGATAAAACCATAATTCATGAATAAGCGTCCAACCAACGGCATGAAGTGGTAAATCCTTATCCGGTAGTAATAATAATGATTTTAAAATATTTGGATTTGATGCATGGCTCTTATAAACCCAATCTGGCTGATAAAGCCAAACAATATATATTGCACCACAAATTAAAATCCATAATGGGTAAATTCTAAAAATTCTTAATGCCCAGAATTTTGGAATTGCTGCAATAGAAGGCTTTTGTTTTCTAGTTATCCAAACCATAATAAAGCCAGAAATTACGAAAAATATATCGACCCCAAAAAAGCCATTAAGTGCCCAATTGCCGAATATTATTGTCTGTCCAAGCTTTGCTTCAACTGCGTGTAAATGCGCAAAAAGTACTGCTATAACCGCAATTGCGCGTAAATATTGAATGCTTAAGAGATTATTTGGATTTTGTTTAAAATCTTTAAAATCTTCATCAAGTTCAATAAATTCATTTTTCATATATGGCTAATAAAAAAGGCCTTGAAATTAATCAAGGCCTTTATCTTTAAATTCTTTGTAAGCTTAAGAAAGATTTGAAGTAATTTTTGAAATTGAATTTTTCAAAATTGCATCCGCACCTTTACCAGCAGTTGAAGCAATAATCATTTTTTGTGCCGCTTCAACAGCTTGCTCAGCTGCAAATGCTTTTACTTCAGCGATTGCAGCTTGCTCAGCACGAGCAATTCTATCTTCCGCAGCTTTGGTTTTCGCCAAAATATCTGCTTCTAATTGCTTCTTAGCTTTAGCTTTTAATGCTTTTGCGTCTTTTTCTGCTTGCTCAATTAATTCAGCAGCAATAGCTTCAGCTTCTTTTTGCTGTTGTTCATAAGAAGCACGCAAAGCTTCGGCTTGAACGCGAAGTTCTTTTGCTTTTTCAAGTTCGCTTGCAATTGCAAGTGATTGATCATCAAGTGCTTTGGCAATCATTGAAGGAACTTTTAAATAAATTAAAAGACCAATAAAACAAGCAAAAGCAAGTGCAGCAACTAAAGTAGCATCAAAATGTAACATTAATTTGCCCCCTTAGTAGCAGCTTTAAGAATTGTCGCGGTTGGCGCTTTACCAGTGATTTGCTCAAATATAGCCGACGCAATATCAGTAACTTCAGAAGAAATATTCACTAAAGCGTCATTTTTTTGCGCGTTAATAGCTATTTCAGAAGCTTTGATTTTCTCATCAGCCTCTGCAACTGCAAGCGAACTTGCTTTTGCATTTTGCTCATCAATTTTTGCCCGCATAGCATCAAGCTTTGCACGTGCATTATTGCGCGCATTAGTCTGAGCGTTTACGGCCTCAGTTTTAGCCGCTTCAGCTTTTTCTGCTTCATCCGCCGCAAGTTTCAAATCATTAGCGATTTGATTCTTACGTTTAGCAATAGTTCCAGATATTTTAGGAACAATCACAATTGCGATAAGCAAATAAAGCGCACAGAATGAAACCGCAAACCAAAAAATTTGGTGCGAAAACAATGAAGCTTCAAATGGAGGGAATCCACCTGCGGCTTCGTGTGCGCCACTTGCAGCATCAGCAACATGTGAAGCATTAGCATTTCCTGCTTCTTGCGACATTTAATTACCCTTAATCGGCTTTAATCTAATAGTTTTTATTAAGCTACGAAGATTAATAGAATTGCGATTAGAAGAGAGAAAATGCCAAGAGCCTCTGCAAGTGCTGCACCGATAAGTGCGTTAGTGAATTGCTCTTTTGAAGCAGAAGGATTGCGTAATGAACCTTCTAAAAAGCTTCCGAAAATGTTACCAACACCGATAGCGGCACCTAACATGCCAAAACAAGCTAAACCTGCACCGATATATTTTGCTGCTTCTGCGTCCATTTTATACTCCTTAATGAACAAATTAAAATTAGTGATCGCCCGCGTGTAGAGCGTCATTCAAATAAATACAAGCCAAAGTTATGAAAACAAATGGTTGTAATAATGCGACTAATGTTTCCAATGCATAAATTGCAACGGTCATTATGAATGGAAGAACTGATCCAAAGGCACCTAAAGTACCAAGACCAATCATAGAAGGTACGAAACCTGCGAACACTTTTACAAGAATATGGCCCGCTAAAATATTAGCCCATAAACGCACAGAGTGTGAAATCGGACGAGATAGGAAAGATACAATCTCAATCGGCGTAATAATTGGATACATATAAAAAGGTAAGCCAGCAGGCGCAAAAAGTTTAAAGAAACCTAGGCCATTCTTAACAAAACCAACAATTATAACAGTTGTGAAAACAATTAATGCCAAAGTAGCGGTAACAATAATCTGACTTGTCGGTGTGAAATTATAAGCAAACAACCCAATTAAATTCATTGATGCAATAAAAACAAACATTGTAAGAATAAGCGGCATAAACATTTTTACGCCTTTATCTCCGGCTGCGCCGCGAACACTGTTTTCTACAAAGCTATAAATATTTTCGCCAAGAATTTGTAAGCGTCCAGGTACTAAAGCCGCTTTTGCAGATGACATTAAAAAGAAGGCAGCAGGGACAGCCGCGCCTAAAAGAAGAAATGTACTTGCATTAGAAAAAGAAATATCAAAGCCAGCAAGCTCCATAGGAATTATCTTCTCTATATGAAACTGATGCATAGGATCGTTAGCCATAATTACTCCACTAATATTCTTCTTCCGCCTCAGGCGGTAAATCTTTACCCTTCGGCTGCTTGGCTTGTATAGCCTGTGCAGACGTAATAATCAATTTCATACCAGCAAGAAAACCAAACAAAATACCTATTATTAAGGCAAATGGCGTGGTTTTAAACCAATAATCAATTCCGTAACCCATTATTCCGCCAACAAAAATTGCCGAAACGAATTGGGAAACTAAGTTAGCACTTGTGTTCAATGCTTCGCTTTTGGATTTGTCAAAACCAATGACGTCTTCCTTTAGCGATTCTTGTGCACGTGCTAGCTCAAGGTTCAGCTTTTTAAGATCTTCCGAAGCTTTATCGGTATTTGTTACTGAATTGTTTTCAATTTTCATAACAAAATACCCGTTCAGAAAGGTTAAAATCAGACCTTTTTCGCGGCGGAAACTAGTTTTATAAGCCAATTAAGTCAAGACAAATGGGTGTAATGGTTTAAAATTATGTCAGATAATTGGTTTTCAAAGCCTAAGGTATTGTTTTATTTAAATTAAATTATTGTTGCAACTGCGAAAAATTGCAGTTTTTTATACTAAAAGCTTCTCTGCTTTTTTTAAATCTACCGCAACTACCTGAGAAACACCTTTTTCACCCATTGTTACCCCAAATAATCTATCCATTCGCGCCATAGTAATAGGGTGGTGAGTGATACAAATGAATCTTGTATTTGTCTTTTTTCGCATTTCATCCAAAAGAATACAGAATCTATCGACATTCGCGTCATCAAGAGGTGCGTCAATCTCATCTAAAACAGAAATAGGGGCGGGGTTAGATAAAAACACCGCAAAAATTAAAGCCGTCGCAGTTAAGGCTTGCTCACCACCTGACATAAGCGTCATTGATTGAATACGTTTTCCGGGTGGGCAAGCGAAAACTTCAAGGCCGCCACCAAGTGGATCATCATTTTCGGTTAAGTTTAAATAGGCAACACCGCCGCCGAAAAGGGCGGTAAATAATTCGCTAAAATGATTATTAACTTTATCAAAAGCAGTTATAAGTCTTTCGCGGCCTTCATTATTAATTTCATCAATACCTTTTTGAAGCTTTATTATTGCCGCCGCGATTTCATTTTTCTCATTTTCAAGTGTTTCAAAACGCTTGGTTTGCTCTATTAATTCTTCATCGGCACTAAGGTTTACGCCGCCCAAAATCTCACGGTCTTGATAGGCGCGGCTTAAGTTTTTTTGCGCAAGTTCAAGATTTAGTTTTTCAAATTCTCTTTCACCAATTGTCTGAATAGTATGGTTTTTAAGCTCTTTTACCGAAATATTTTGGCTTATATTAAGTTCAGAATCTATTTCAATAATCCGCTCTTTAGTATTTGAAATGGTTAAATTAATAGTGCTTAATTCTTCACGTGATTTATTGTAATTTTCTTCCAGAGTTCTGATTTTAAACTGTATTTCTTTAATTGAGCTTTCAGCCTCTATTAGGGCGCTATCGGCCTTTTTCTTTCTTTCTTCTAAGATCGGAAGCTCTCTAGTTATAATATTCTTTTTCTCAATCAAAGCATTAGGAAGTGCTTTATTTTCTTCAAGTTTTTTTATAATAATATCTTTTTCAGAAGCCAAATCTTTTAAACGTTTTGAAGTTTCATCGCGTCTTTTTTGCCATAATAATATTTGATTATTAAGGTTATTTTTTGCCCTGATATTTGCTTCATGCTCTGACTTTATAAGGCTTACTTTTGACTTAATTGTAAAATTTTGATCTCTATAATTTGCAATATTTTGATTATCTTCGTCAATTAATAGATTTAAATTGTCTTTTTCATCTTGATTATTGCCTGCAAATCTTTTTTCGATATCGATTTTTTGCTTTTCAAGTTTTTCTTTTATTTCGGCAAGATTTTTGGCTTTTTCATTTTGATTATTAATCGCTTCTTCTTGTTTAAAGATTTGATTTTGAATTGATAATAATTCAATATTAAGTTTTGAAACCAAAGAAGTCTTTAACGGAAGATTTTTCCTTATATTATTGGCATTATCACGTGTTTGATTTGTAAGGCTTCTAGCGGCCGCAAGCTTTGCATTAACCGTACTAAGTTCCAGCTCGATGGAAGGAAGCATAGTTTCAAGTTCGCTTATGCGCCTAATTTGCGCAAGTCTAACCGCGGAATTAAGTGGGGCATTTTTTGTTTTTACATACCCGTCCCAGCGTTTTAAATCGCCATCAAGGCTTACAATAGTTTGCCCAATTTTAAAGGTTTTAACGCTAGCGAAGACTTCATTTTCAACGATTGCAGTTGCTTTTAATTTTAAAACTAATTCTTCGGGTGCATTAGTAAATTTATCAAGCGTATCGATAATTGGAAAATCAAATTTAAGACTATCATTATTAATGACTGAAATATCATTGGCCCAGAATATATCACTTTTAAGATTTATATCGGCATTAATTTCATCACCAAAAATGGCTGCAATTGCTTTTTCATATCCTGATTGGATTTTTAAAGATTTTATAAGCGGATTTTTTGATTTATTATCATCTTTGTTAATTGCTTTGAGGCCGTTAAGCTCGGCACTAATTTGATTTAGTGATTTTTGAATTTCGCTTTGCTCTTGGCGAATATTATTTTCGCTATTCTCGGCATTTATAAGTGCTTTTGATTTATTCTCAATTTCAAGATTTAATTCTTTAATTTCAGCTTCTAAAACACTAATTTCCTTAGTTTTTTCCTCTAATGAAGCTTTTGAAATAAGATTTTGTGTTAAGCTTTTAAGAATATTATCGGTATTTATAATGGCATTTTTATTCGCTATTATTTCTTGATTAAGTGCCGCGCTTTCTCTTTGAAGAGAGAAAAACTCCGCTTCAAGCTGTGCCTTTTTACTTATTTTGGCATTTGCTTCATCGGTTAGGTTCTTGATTAGGCCTTCAATTCTATTTGATTCTTGCTCTAGTTCGCTGATTGCATTGGTATCAAGTTCGGATGTACCAATTTCTTTTAATTCTTGTTCGAAATTATTTATTGAAACAATACAATCTTCTAGAAAAGCATTTTCACGATTAATATCGGATTCGAGTTTTTTAAAACTATTTTCAAGGGCTATAAGATTATTTTCGGCGTCACTTATATCGCGGTTAATGTCATGAATATTGCCCTCTATGCGTCTCATAAGCGCATAAGCAATTGCTTGCTCTTCTTTAAGAGGTGAAAGATTAGTATCAATATTCTCTAATTCTTTATTGGCTTTATTAAGTGCGCTTAAAAACTCGGCAATCTTATTTTCAATTAATGATTTTTCTTGTTCTGAATTTTTTATTATATTATCAAGATTTTGAAATTTGCAATAGATAAGATAAAGTTCATAGCCTCGAATTAATTCAGCTAGTCCTTTATATTTATTAGCTTTTTGGGCTTGCTTTTTAAGGCTTGAGATTTGCTCTTCTATGTGGATTAGTATTTCATCTACACGCTCAAGATTTGCTTTTGTGCCGTTTAGTTTTATTTGCGCTTCATGTCTTCGTGCTTGAAGTCCTGCAATCCCTGCGGCTTCTTCAAGAACTCTTCGGCGGTTTTCAGGTTTAGCATTTATAAGTTCTGAAACTTGACCTTGCCTTACAAGGGCAGGGGAGTTTGCACCTGATGATGCATCGGCAAATAAAAGCTGTACGTCTTTGGCGCGAACTTCTTTGCCATTAATCCTAAATGTAGAACCTGCACCACGCTTAATTTTTCTTGAAACCTCAAGAATTGGGGCGTTAGTGAATGGTTCAGGTGCTTTTTTGGCGGAATTATCAATTTTTATTATGACTTCGGCAATGTCACGCGCGGGCCTTGTGTCTGTGCCTGCAAAAATAACATCATCCATTTCGCCGCCGCGCAAAGCTTTTGCCGAGGTTGCGCCCATAACCCATCTTAAAGATTCAAGTATATTTGATTTGCCACAGCCATTAGGCCCAACAATTCCAGTAAGACCGCTTTCTATAGAAAGGCTAATTGTATCTACAAATGATTTAAAGCCAGTAACTTTTACATCTGTTATGATCAATTCTTCTTAGCCTTTTTAACAAGTTTTGGATTAGTTTTAGTGGGCGTATTAGTAACTAATCTTAATTCCCTGTCAATTGCATTGCTTACAAATGCGGCACTATATTCTTCATTATTTGGAGGCACAATTAGTTTGCCATTTATAATAATGCTAGGAGTACCTGAAATTCCATAGGTTTTGTGGGCAAAATTCATTATGTTTTCAATGTTTGTTTGCATAACTTCAGTGCCTAGACACATTTTTGCTTGGCCTTTGCTAAGCCCATTTCTTTCACCAATTGTTAGCATGAAATTTAATGGCCCTTGGCTTGAAGTTGCCGCTTCGAAAACTTTTGTTTGATTCGCAAAGAAATCTTCAATAATTTTATATCTTTTATCGCCACCCGCGCAATCGGCGATTATTTGCATGCCCATTGAAAGCTCAATTGGTTCTGTCAGAAATGGCTTATAAATAAATTTGATTTTGCCTGTATTTATATATTTATCCCTAAGAGTTGGGAAAACTTTATCTTGAAATTCTTTACAATGCGAACAAGTCAAAGAACCATATTCGATAATTGTGACTTTGGCATTAGGATTTCCCAAAAATGGCATATTATCATTTGTAGGCGCATATTGTGCAAAGGAAGAATTTGCAAAAAATATTATCGCCATAAAATTAATCATGGCGATAATTTTTATTTTTAATTTACGAAAAAGCTTCATTAATTATTTTGCCAAAGCCGCATCAAGAGCTTTTGTAATGTCTTCAACTTTATATTCACTACCGACTGGCTGCTCTACAAGTTTTCCATTTACAAAAACGGTTGGTGTTCCGCTGATTTTGTCAGTTTCATTGCCATAATTTCTTAAATCAACCAAAGTTTGAAGAAGCTCTGAATTTTCCATACATTTGTCAAAATCAGCTTCTGACATGCCTGCAGATTTTGCAATATTTAACAAAGCTTGTTTAGGGCCAGCCGCAGATTGCGCCGCATTAAAAATTTCCATCTGCTGTTCAAATAAAGTGTTTAATAAAGCTTCACGTTTTTCAGGTGCATTACATCTCAATAGTAAATGCCCAGCCGAGGCAAGTTGAACATTTCCAGTCGGATATTCACGGAAAACATATCTAATTTTATTGGTTTTTACATATTTTTCCATAATTGTTGGCACAATATCTTTTTGGAAAGTAGCACAGTGCGGGCAAGCAATTGAAGCATATTCAACCAAAACAACTTTCGCGTCCTTTGAGCCGATAGGAATATCGGCAGCAATTTCATATTCACTTAGGCCTTTAGCGCTATTTTTATTAGTTTTATTGCACCCATTTAATCCAAAAATTGCAATTGCAGAAACCGCAATACTTAAGGCAATTTTAGACATTCTATTTTTAACCATTTAAGGCCTCCTAATTAATTTTTATCTGTTAGAGTTTTGAATATAGGTTTCTAAAAGACGTAGTGCATCTTTTAGCCCTTCATGCTCAATATTTTCAAGTCTTTTATCTATATTTGCTTTTTGTGAAGCACTTAATGGTGCTATTGTTTTGTTTATATTGCGTTTTATTGGTGCATGTACCAATCTTAGTTTTTCAAACTTAATACCAGTAGCCAGCATTGAAGCGCCCAATATTTCATCTTGCCGCATTTGTATTAAAGTAGAAGCCGAAGCATTAGTCCGTATTGTAAGGGTTTTACCATTTATCGATTCAGGCTTTGTAATTGAGCTAAGTTTTTCGCCAATTATTTCTTGCCATCTATTTTGTAAATTAAACAAAGCTTTGGTATTTTTACTACCTTGTTCAGGTAAGAAATTTGTTGCAATTGTACTTGGTGTTTTATGGCCGTCCCAAATTGGACGTGCTCGTCTGCCAAGTAGATATTTAAGTGCAATTTCTTCTGTTAAAGGGTCAAGCCTATCTGGGCGCAAATGCGCAAAATCTTGAATTTTATTTGGCGTTTTATCCATAATTTAAGCTTATAATTATTTCGCATTTGGCGCAATACACATATTAAAAGTGACGCAAAATTAATCTGCGTCACTTTTATAATTTAAGCTGCCATTTTAGTTCGCATTTGTGCCCTAAGCATATCGATAGGGATTAGGCCATTATCGGTTTTATAATGCCAATATGTCCAACCATTACATGCGGCCGCAGACTGTGCCTCTGCGCCCATTCTATGAATAGATCCTGCTTTTTCACCTAAAAGAATAGATCCATCGGCACGAACCCTTGCCGCGATTTCACCTTTTGGTGAATAAATTGCGTCACCGGCACGAAGAAGGCCTTGCTCAATAAGTGTGCCAAAAGGAATTCTAGTTTCTTCCTTTTTGCCTTTCAGCGGTGTTACATCTTCAAGTGCACTTGTTTGCACTCTTGCAATCCTTTCATTAGCGGCAAGCGCATATTCGGTTTCGCGTTCACAGCCAATCCAATTGCGACCTAAAGCTTTGGCAACTGCGCCAGTTGTTCCGGTGCCAAAGAATGGATCAAGAATAATATCATTGGGTCTGGTTGAAGCCATAATTACGCGGTGCAACAAGGCTTCTGGCTTTTGGGTAGGGTGAACTTTTTTGCCATTATAATCTTTTAGACGCTCACCACCTGTGCAAATTGGAATTGACCAGTCAGAACGCATTTGAACATCATCATTAAGCACTTTCAAGGCATCATAATTAAAAGTATATTTTTTCTGGTTTGGTGATTTTGCCGCCCAAATCATGGTTTCATGGGCATTTGTAAAGCGCGTGCCTTTGAAGTTTGGCATAGGATTAGTTTTGCGCCAAACAATATCATTTAAAATCCAGAATCCTAAATCTTGTAGTATTGCGCCAACTCTGAAAATATTATGGTAAGAGCCAATAACCCAAATTGTGCCAGTATCAGATAAGCAAGAATGCGCGGCCTTAAGCCATTCGCGCGTGAATTTATCATAAGCGGCAAAGTCCGAAAACTTATCCCATTCATCGTCAACGCCATTAACTTTTGAATTATCGGGTCTGGTTAAATTGCCACCTAATTGCATATTATATGGTGGATCTGCGAAAATCATATCCACGCTGCCTTTTGGAAGGCTATTCATTGTTTCTATGCAATCACCTAAATGAATCTTGTTTAAAATATCGTCTTTCAAAATTACCCCCATTAATATAGGTGCGCCCCAAATGCGGGTAAGAATTAGCACCTAACTTAATGCAGCTATTTGAATCTATTAAGGTTAATAAAAGATTCACGTGATTCGTTTTTTGACTCTTCTGATTCGTTTTTTACAGTTCTTTACTGTTTTCTATTGCTTTTATTGGTTTAAAGCTTTTGCGATGATAAATGCAGGTGCCAAACTCTTCTAAAGCTTTGGCATGTTTTGCAACACCATAGCCCATATTATTTATAAAATCGTATTGCGGATATTCATAATGTGCCGCGGACATAAACTCATCACGTGCGGTTTTGGCAAGAATTGAAGCGGCGGCAATTGATGCGCTTTTGCTATCGCCCTTAATTATGGTTTGGCATGGTATCTTGGGTTTTGGACTTCGATTGCCATCAATAAGTGCATATTCAGTATTTTTAAGGCCATTAATTGCACCATTCATGGCAAGATAAGTGGCTTCTAGAATATTGACCTTATCAATTATTGCAGCATCAATAAAATGAACCGAATAGTCAATTGCGACTTGTTTTATGATAATCGCAAGTTCTTCTCGTTTTTTAGCGCTTAGTTTTTTTGAATCATTTAATCCGACTGGAATGTTTTTTGGGTCAAGAATAACGGCGGCGGCAACCACAGGGCCCGCCCAAGGCCCACGACCTGCTTCATCAACACCGCAAATATATTTAAATCCTTGTTTGAAAATGGCATTCTCATACTCAAAATCAGTCATGTTTTCACTTTTCAATTATTCAAATCAGTTTATAGATAATAATAATGAGGACAAAATGAATAATAAACAAGAACCAAGTCAGTTTGATGCTTATAATAAAGCCGAGGATGATGAGCCTATTTTTACATTATTAGGTCGTGATCCAATGGCGCCGTCTTTGATTGAAGCTTGGGCATATTTACGTTCAGGTCAAATTGGGGCGGCGGAGATTGCATTTAAGCAAGCGGTAGATGCCGCAACTCACATTAATCCGCAAATGCCTGGTGAAGCGCAAATAAGATCTGCATTTGAAGTTGCCGAAAATGCGCGCAATTGGTTACGTCATAAACTGGTGAAATAAATAAAATCACCTAATTGGGGAAATTGGCACTTAGTTTGCGACAATTTCATCATTATCTCATTTCGGGACAATGGTGGATATTATGGTATTAAGACTTAGCAATACGCAAACTAAAAAAATTACTCATATTGGCTTTTTAAGCTTTATGGGTGTTGGTGCGGCTTTACTTCCAATCGGGTTATATTCTTTGTTTGCAAATCAAATTCCAACAAATGATGGAATATATATTGTTTCGGCATTATTAGCGGGTGCTTTTATTGGCTGGATTAACAGAAAGTAAATTTAAAGCCTAAGATTTAGCATTCTGTATAAATAATTCGTTAACTATAAAGAGTCACCTTATTAAATAAACGAATCGTATATATTGTCGTTTGAGGAAATGGGTGCATTATGGGCGTAAGTACTTTACGTGTGAATTTAACTAACGAAGATATTCACTCGCTTATGAAGGGGGAGACGGATGAAGACAAAGCTTTGGCTTGTTATCGTTTGTGTCGCCGTATTGAGACAATAGAAATAGATGATGGCGAAAAAGTTTTTGCCGAAGAAGTTTTAAGGCTTGTTGTTACTGGCGCTGCTGAACGTGTACGACGTGCACTTGCTATAACTTTAAAATCTTCACCTAATCTTCCTTCTGATGTTGCACTTACACTTGCTAAAGATATTGAAGCGATAGCACTTCCTATACTTGAAAGCTCACCTTCTTTAACGGATGAAGATTTAGTTGAAATTTTAGAGGCCGCTGAACCTGCTAAACAATTGGCAATTTCAAAACGTGCTGAATTATCTGAAACTGTTACTGACGCTATTTGTGAGCATGGCATTGCTGAGGCAATAACAACAGCGCTTAAAAATATAAAAGCAAACTTTTCTGAAAATGGCTATAATACCGCCGCCGATAGGTTTCCAACTTCTGTTGAAATTGCGAATGCTATGGTTGAAAGACCTATACTTCCAATTAATGTGGCGGAAAAAATTGCAAATCGTTATTCTGGTCAGATATTCGATAAATTAGTAGAGCGTCATGCGCTTCCACCGCAACTTGCTATTGATATTGCAAGTGCAACTCGTGAGCGTTCAAGTATTGATCTTATTGCGCAAGCAGGCGTTCAAACAAATCTTTCAAGATATGTGCAGCAGCTAAATTTAAATGGTCGCTTAACACCTTCATTTGTACTTCGTGCTTTATGCCAAGGTGAAGTTAGACTTGTTGAGCATGCAATGGCAGAGCTTGCGGGGATTCCACACAATAAAGCTTGGCTTTTAGTACATGATAATGGGCATCTTGGGCTTCGTGCAATTTTTGATAGGGCAGGCTTCCCGCCTAATCTTTATCCAACTTTCCGTGCGGCTATTGATGTGCTTCATGAAACTGAATTTGATGGTAGTGTTGAAGATAGACGTCGCTTTAAAACTCGCATGATTGAGCGAGTATTAACAAGATTCCAATCTATTCCTGATGATGATTTGAATTATTTATTGGAAAAATTAGATTATAATCGTCATGAAGAAGATTTAAATCTAAGAGCTGCAAATTAAATAAAGTAAAAAATTAGATAATAAAAAAGGCCTCAGATTGAGGCCTTTTTCTATTCCGGTTCGCCGTATTGAGCCACTCTTTGTCTAAGCTCTGATAATAATGCGCTTCCAACAGGATGGTTTTCATCTTTTACTTTTTGGCGTACCGCAGCAATAATTGACATAACATGCGCCGTTAATAATTCTTTAGGCGCTTTTTCTCTACCGTCTGGGCTATCGATAAGGCGGCAAAGTGATGCGCCAAATTGAGAAACAATAGGGAAGCCATAAGTAGTTCCAAGACCTTTAAGGTCATGCGCTCGACGATAGAAATTCTCTAATTCTTTTTCACCAGAATTTGGAGTAAGTATATCTTTGTGAGCCGCCTCAAGTTTTATAATTTCATCATTAAGCCATTCGTCAAATTGATCAGACATTCCAGCAAGTGCAGCTTCGGCACGTTCAATTGCTTTAGCGTCAAAAGACTTAAGCCTATTTCCAAGCTTCATTCTCAAATTATTAGGCGCTCTAATAACTTGAACTGGGCTGTTTTCTTCACTCATGTTTTGCTCCTGAGGAGTTGTATTTTTAAATTATTAATGACCATTATAAATGATATTAGTTACTAAATAATAATTTTTTTGAAAAAAATGAATTTTAATAAGCAAATTGTTCAGCAAGAACCCTGTCATCAAGGGATCTATTTTCATCAAAAAGCAAAATCATAGATTTAGAAACATCCAAAGTGATGTTTACTTCTTTTATGTCACGAAATTCAATATTATCCGCTGACACAGAAACAGGTCTAAGGTTTGCATCTTTAATTTGAATTGTTATTTTTGATGTATCGCGCAAAATTGCACCGCGCCATCTTCTTGGCCTAAAAGCGCTTAATGGGGTTAATGCAAGCATTCCACTATTTATAGGTAATATAGGGCCATGTGCAGATAAATTATAAGCAGTAGAACCAGCAGATGTCGAAAGAATAATCCCATCACATATTAATTCGGGAAGTCGCTCTTTTTTATCAATTTTTATAGTAAGTTTTGCGGCCTGATGCGTTTGTCTTATTAATGATACTTCATTAATTGCATATTCTATATGCTTATTACCAAAAACATCAATTGCTTCCATTTTTAATGGGTGAATTATATTGGCATTAGTATTTATAAGGCGTTCAATTAAATTATCTTCTGAATAATCATTCATTAAAAAACCAATTGTACCTTGGTTTAGGCCAAATATTGGAATGCCGTCATCCATATGTTTTCTTAAAGCTTCAAGCATCAAGCCGTCGCCGCCAATTGCAACTATTACATTGGCATCTTTTTCATCGATTTTGCCATATTTAGTTTGTAGCAGTTTTAACGCTTTTTGTGCGTCTGGTTTAGCACTTGCTAAGAATGCAATTTTTTCTAGCCTGGTACGATTATTCATTTCACTCACTTTTTATAATATTGCCACATATTATATAAAAAGGTCAAATAAGTTTTTATCTTAAAGTATCAATTAGAAATTGTTGCGCAGTATGTGGCGTGTATTTAATATATATTTTAGCGCATTTTTTATCAAACTCTGGCTTCCAGATTATAGGCTTCGGACTAAAGGCTTGAATTAAAGTCTGTACCCATGATCTATCTAATTCAAGAGATCTTACAAGGATTGAATTACTATTTATGGGATCTTTATTCATAAAATCCATAAGCTTTTCTTTATTAAGATTATAAATATCGCAAAATCCATGAATGATTTTTTCTTTATCTCTAGATCTAAATAAGCTTATAAAATTAATTGTTGCAGGCTGTTTAGGTTTAGAATTTACTTTATTATCCGCAATTATAATCTCTGAAAGTGTTTCAAGGCGTTTGATTAAATCGACCGGAAGTTTTTTTGCAATCTCTGAGCGCGCTTCTGAGCTTGCTAAAGAATAGACTGTCGCAATCAGGCTTGGCGGAAGGTCGCGGCGATATGCAAGACTTTCTATGATTTTTGGGTCTGACTTACCAATTTTCACTAAAATTTCGAAATCATCAGGGGCAATATCGGCAGTATTATTTTTCGTAAGCGTGCTTAATACTATTTTTTGTTCAGTTTCTATAAGTGCATGAGTAACACTTTCTTTAATGTTTGGCCTTTCAGCGACACTAATTTGATGCGCAAGGCTCTGATTTCTTACAATATCTATTAAGGTTACATCATCAACCAATGGCGACATTGCGATAATTGGTTGCGCATATTCATAATTATCTTTTGCAAGTTCCCTTATTAAACTTTTGGGGGCCCAATCGGCAAATGCAAGAGCTGATGTAAGTTTTTCTTTTACTTCATTTTTTGCGTATTGATATAATTGTGCAAATAATAAATCAAAAAGTTCGATTTCTTGAACAGTAAATTCCCGGCCTTGATAAAGCATTTCATCGACTGTTTTTTCAGTTAATGACTCTCTTGCCTCTAAAGAGGGGTCTTTTGCCAAGTCTAATAGTTTTTGAAATTGATGCATGAATTATTTTTGCATTCAAAGTTGAAAAAAAAGTAAATATAGTATTTATAGGCTGCATAAAAAATATTTATGAATTTTTGGCTTATTTTTATGAAATTACTGTTTAATTTAATTGCTGTTTTAATGCTTTTATATCCTGCAATCGGGTTTTGTGGTGCTTGGCAATTAAAGCCAAAAGAAGCCCAAATTATCGCGGGTTATTATCAAGATAGTGAGCAAAATCAATCTGATGGTGAGATTTTTATAGAATATGGATTAAGTTCTAATATTTCAATCACTGGCAGTCATACACAGTTTGTAAATAAAAATTCAAATGAGGGCTATATAAATAATATAGGCTTTAAATATGGCGTATATGAAAATAATGATTGGGTAAGTGCATTAAAATTTACCTATATTGATGCAAGATTTGATTTAACAGCAGAAAAAGTCTCAGGCTATTCAACTTCATTTTTAATTGGTCATAATTTTAGCGATAAAATTTGGGGCAGTCTTGAGCTTGGAAATCGTAATATTGATGGCAATGATAATGGCTTTTGGGATATAGCGTTTGGTTATAAATTTAATGAAAATTCTCAAATCATAATTAAAGATTTTGGAGAGCAAATTACACAAACTCAGACCCGCGATATTTTGCAATTATCTTATGTTCATAGCTTTAAAAAAATTGGACTTGAACTTGCCTATAGAAAAACAATGTCCGCCCCAATAAATTGGGACGGACATGGCGTTTTAACATCGATTTGGCTTAAATATTAGCCTTCAATCAAGCCTTTTGGATTTGGTCCATATAAATTATCAGGCTCTGAATCTTTTAC
>CAYUCW010000048.1:0-2717 GCA_964443435.1 uncultured Caulobacteraceae bacterium
TATACCTGAAAATATCGCAATAATTATTGGTATAGCATTTGTATTAATACAAATAATCATTGCAAATATATGGTTCAGACATTTTTACTTCGGCCCACTTGAATGGGTTTGGCGCTCAGTTACTTATTTTAAGTTTATGCCATTTAAAAAGATAGAATTAAGCGTTTAATCTTCCTTCGCGCTTAATTTGCGCTTGAACAGCTTTAGAGCAATCAGTTACTAATGTTTCGATTATTTCGTCTTTATCGGCTTCTGGTTTTAAAGTATGTAATGCCGCAACAGTTAGAGTAGTAATAAGATCTGCATCAGGATGATAATCATCAGGCGTATCATTTAAATAAATACATATTTGATTGGCCACAAGTCCAAGCAAAGACAAATTGGCGTTTGCTGCCAATCCTCTGATTTCATGAGCATGATCCCAAATGCCATTTCTTGCGTTATCACCTCTGAATCGTGCAAGCTTTGAAATGTCTTTAAGCATAAGGCTTACAATTTTTTGAAGAGGCGGCACAAGCTCAGCTAAATTATCTTCGGCTTGTTTAATTTTTTTATCGGTAGCAAACATTTTTGCAGAGCCACCCATCTTAGTTTGAATTCCAAAACTTGGTTCAATGATTTCAACGCCAGCTGGTAATTTATTAGTTTTTTTCATTTATAACCTATTATTTATGACGTTTGCTTTCGCCGTCATCTTTTTCTTTTTGAAGTCGCTCTTCTTCTTTTATTCTTAGTTTTTCTTGTTCGGCTTCGGGATCGTCATTTGCACGCCTCCAAGGGCCCATATAATCCTTAGGATTTGTACGTCTTCGGCATGGGCCTACATAGGTTGGGGTTTTAATAAATGGTCTTGGTTTATCAATTACCGCAATAATTCTATCCATAAGAGTTTTAGCAGATATAGGTTTTGATAATAATTCATTTATTCCAGAATCACGCGCCGCAACGACTTTGGATCTTTCGGTATGTCCGGTCATCATAATAATAGGAACAAATGGGAAAGGGCTATCTGGCGCGGTTCTAACCATATTTGAAAAATCAAGGCCGTCGATTGGATCCATTTTTAAATCGCAAATCACAATATCCGGAACACCAGCGCGCATTACTTCAAAAGCATCGGCACCATCAGTTGCTTCTTTTACTGTCCCAATACCAATACCACGTAAGATTGCAACTACAATCGACCTCATGTGTGCATTATCATCAACTACTAAAACATGAAGTGACGCAAAACCCGCCATTAAAAATACCCTTGCACTATTCTAATCTTATTAATCTTAAGGTTAATAATTTATTTATGCCATAGAAAAACGCTGTTAATATTCTAAAATATTCATTTTATAAGCATTAATTTTACTAATTAAAATAGTGTATATTCTAAATAAACACATAGATATTAGTGATAAAAATAAATAATGTCTAATTGTCTCAATTTTATGAAAAAATATACTAGTTTTAAGTAAATAAGTTTAAAATAACGTTTCTGAAGGTGCAATATCAAAGACTATATTTGTAACATCCTTATAAGTTTTATTCTTTGGATTAATGGTTATTTCATTTTTATTTATAGGTAAATTTATTCTTTGCCCTGCTTTTGTAATTCCGTAAGCAGAATTGATATTTTTAAATTTAACACTATCAAGTTTAGGTGCGATTAATGCCATTGGACCTGCTACTTCATTTATTGCTGCCTTATAATCATTTAGTGAATTATTAATTTCAGCAATTGATATATTTTCATCAAGATTTATTACGGGCAATATGTCCATTGCTACAGATAATTTTATATTTTCAGGCTTGGTGACCGTATAATTTTTAAGAATATTATCATTAGGTAGATTTTTAACTGTACCATCCGCACCAAGCTCTAAATAATATTTTTGATTGCCATTTATAAGTGGCAAATTACTTATGTTTTGCGATGTTTTAATTTTATAAACTAAATTTATGCCATCTCTTTTTTCGGGACTAAGGCTTCGGTATTGTAAAAGATACGGAAATATTTGCGAAGCTTTATAAATTTTATCAGCTTTAGCAAAACTATAATTAGGCATTAAGCATATAAATATAAGAAATATAATTTTTTTCATTTTTGAATACTTAAGTTTCAATGTAAAAAATTACAAATTAAATTTAGCTAATATTATTTTTCTTTCTTTTTGGGTACCCAATAAGCGGCATTTGGATTAGATGATTTAGCGGCTTTAGGGGCAGCTTTTGTTGAAGCTTTTGGCGCGGCCTTAGGTGCTGTTTTAGCTTTTGCTTTAGAAGCAGGAGTAGTTACAGTTTTGGCCTTAGTTTTAGGCGCATCAGTTTCAGTAGTTTTAGTTTTGGACTTTGTAACTGGCTTCTTAGTCGCAGGTATTACTGGTTTTGCAACTTTTTCAACAGGCTTAGTCGAAGTTGAATTAGAAGCTTTTGGCTTAGCATTCTCAACAATTGCTGGTTTTTTAACTTCTGGTTTAGCCTTGCTTGTATTTGTAGAAATACTAGGCTTAGTTGCTTTAGGTTCAGACTTTATTGCCGGGGCAGGCGGTTTTACATTTGCCTTTTTAGGGGCTTCAGCTTGCTTTATAATTGTTTCTTCCGGCGCTTTAGTTATGGCTTCAGTATAAGGCGCGCTTTTCACTACGGGAACTTGGAAATTAGGTAATTGGCCGGGCGCTTCATTGGTTGCAATTTTCACAGGTGTTTCAGGAATAATTGCAGGCGGCGTT
>CAYUCW010000048.1:2817-15718 GCA_964443435.1 uncultured Caulobacteraceae bacterium
GATTAGCGGTGTGATTTTTACAGGTTCTGCTTTGGCTTCAACAATTATTGGCGCATTTTCATTCTCAATCGGCTTACTAGGTGCATTATTTGCCTCTGCAATTACCCTATTTTCTTTAGTTTTTGCAGACTTGCTTCCTGGGCCAAACATTCTTACGCCGCCAGCAATTTTTTGTGGAATTGATTTAATTATTTCAATTGGCTCTTTTGGAATTGGTTTGCGGAAAACCAAAGTCATACGATCACTTTCACCAATTTTAAGGAATGGTCTTTTATCAAAATCAGGGTTTTCAGGCTGCCCCATTGGTGCGCTTCTTGATACAGGTGGCAAGGTCCAAACCCCAAAAGGATGATCTTTAGTATCCTTAGGATTGGCATTAATCTCAGATTTCGCAACAAGTTCAAAGCCAGCTTCGGTCGCAAGATCTATTATGAAATCTTCTCTTACATAGCCATCAGCGGCTAAAGGATCTTGTGGCACGCTTTCGTCTTGGCGATGTTCTTCAATTCCTAAAATGCCACCGGGTTTTAACGCGGCAAAGAAATCTTCAAATGCTTTTTCCGCCCAGCCTTGCGCCATCCAATTATGGGCATTTCTAAAGGTTAGAATAGAATCAACAGAATTTTTGGGAGCTAATTGTGGTGAACGTGGTCCAAAAGGAACAATATTAACATTCCCATAATCATTTGTATTTGCACCATATTTATATGAATAAGTATCAACAACTTGCTTCACAATTGGGGAATTAGTAGTTGAAGTATCAAAATGTGCGGCAATTAAGCGACCATTCCCTGATTTAAGATATGGCCCAAGAATACTTGAATACCATCCTTGCCCAGGCCAAATTTCAATTACTGTATCGCTTGGACGCACACCAAAAAACTCTAAAGTTTCTACAGGGTGCCTATAAATATCACGATTGCGGCCAATCCTAGCAGGATTATTATAGGCATTGATAAGTAATTGTTTGTCTTCAGGTTTTAGAAGCGGAACTAAGGGCGCATCTATAGAGGTATTTACATTATTCTGAGCAGAAGCAATTAATGGGCAAAATGTAAAAAACGCAAAGCAACTTGCCAATAAGAGTTTACGGCCTTTTCTTACAAATCTGCGTTCAAAGGATTGTTTTAAATTCGCCAATTATACTCTCCCGAAGGTTTTCTCATTTATAACAGAGTAACGTGCTTGGTCAAAACCTTCAAGTGACAAAACATTATGAAATATTTTATGTGCAAGGCTTGAAAAAAAATTTCGCATTCCCAAGTCTAGATTGCAGCGCTTATTCGAGGCTGTGCCCTTAAAAAAGGCTTATTAAAAAAGATTGCTTAATGGAGAATCTAATGAGAAATATTGACTTTTCACCCCTATATAGAAGTATAGTTGGTTTTGACCGTGTTGCGAATTTAATTGAAACCGCAGCAAGGCAAGAGCAAGCGCCAAATTGGCCGCCTTATAATGTAATTCAAACCAGTGAAGATAATTACCGCATTGAAATCGCGGTTGCAGGTTTTTCTGAATCTGATTTAGATCTTGAATTCCGTGAAGGCCTATTATTAGTTTCTGGAAATAAAAATGCAAATTCCGAAGAAACAAATTATTTGCATAGAGGTATTGCCGAACGTTCATTCGAGCGTAAGTTTCAATTAGCAGACCATGTAAAAGTAACTTCGGCTAATCTTGCAAATGGCTTATTAATTATTGAGCTTGTTCGTGAAGTTCCAGAAGAATTACGCCCAAGAAAAATTATTCTTGGTAAAAACAATATTGATGGCAATTTAATTAATGCCAATCAAAATAAAAAAGTAAAATCTGAAAACGTAGCTTAATAAATAAATTAATTTTATAGCGCGCTTAATTGGCGCGCTATAATGCTATATCAAGACCATTTAAATTATCATCGGTTTTGATTAAAGGAATTATGCTTGGTAGGATTTTAGTGCCATCAAGTATTGCACCAGTTAAATCCGCGCCATCTAGTCTAACCTTGGTTAAATCAACCCCGGTTAAGTCAGCATAAGTCAAATCGGCATTGCGTAAATCAGATGGGAATTCGCGTCCATCTGGAAGAATTAATGGGCCAAGTATGGCCTTTTTAAAATCAGCCCTTTGAAGTTTACATTCCGAAAGATTAATACCGCGCATATCGCAATTTTGTAAATCAATTAAGCGCATATCTGAACCAGTAAGTACCGCACCTTGCAATTCTGAAAAGCTTAGATCCATACCAAACATAATTGCCGCTTTGGCTCTGAATGCTGTTAAAGGCTGTGAATTCATAGTAAAGGCAGGTCTTAAATCCATGCCATCAAATACGCCCGCTTTGCCTTGTTCACCCATAGTTTTGCGCCATAGAATATGATTTTTAACTAAGTCAGAAATAGACTTTGCTTCGCTATCACTAACTTTTGGTGGCTCTTTAAGGACATTGCTTAAATTAGCACCGGCAGTCTTCATGCAATAAGTATTGGCCCCAGCAAGCACGGCACCTTCAAGATTCGCGCCTTCAAGATTGGCGCCCGATAAATCAGAATTTGATAAATCCGTTCCAACCATTTTTGCTTGTTTTAAATGCGCTCTTACAAGTTTCACATCGCGCATCATTGCGCCCGAAAAATCGGCGGCAACCGCTATAATTCCGCCCATTTTGGCATTATTCATTTTGGCATTTCGAAATGATGTATCACAAGAACTAGTTGCCATTGGCGCATGGGCAACTATTTCTAATTCACCATGTTTATCGCGCCTTGCAACAACACCTTCGCGCATATCGGCTTCGGATAAGTCAGCATAAGTTAAATCCGCGCCATTAAATAATGCCCCGCGCAAATCCGTGCGCGACATATTGCAATATTTAAGATTAGCGCGTCTTAAATCCGCAGAGAAAAAGGCCGCAGATTTTAAATTTGATCCAGAAAGGTCGGCTCTATCTAGTCTTGAACCTGTAAAATCGGCATCTCTTAAGTCACAATTTCTTATAATTGCGCCTGATAAGTCGCAATTATTAAATACCATTCGTTTCGCGCCGGATTTTCCATTCAAATACCTTGAGTGGGCTTCAATAGCTTCATCAAGTTCCTTTTTTGTAATAGCCCGTAATTCTGAGATAGCCATAAGAATTATTATAAGTTTAAACCGATAATTTATTATTAATCTATCGAACAAAAAAACAATTAATTTTGTGTTACTTTTTTGCAACGCAACACGAGCACTTGCACAAAAAATATTCTTAAACTCAGTTTTTGTACTGTTTTGTCATTTATTTGTCATAAGGTGCACTATTATTGAGAAAAAATTGATGTAACAAAATATTCACAATTTGTTAATGTTTAGCACTTGCAATATTGTAATTGCTAAGTAAACTCGGTTTTGGGTAGTTAAAGTTCTGTATAGGGACAATTTATTGGGGGCATTTATGCTTAGAATTGAAAAGAAGATTTTATTAACCGGCACTTCATTTATCGTTGCTTTATTCGCAGCGAATATTGCAAATGCACAATCGACTGCATCTACTGCTATGGAAACTGTAGTAGTAAGAGGAAATAAGACGGTTGGAATTTATAAAAAAGAAGTTGGTACAAAATCTAGAACTGTTATTGATCAAGAATTAATTTCAAAATCTACTACTGGTCAATCAATTGCAGAAATTCTTAACACTGTACCTGGCTATAATTTTACAAATACTGATGCGTACGGATCTTCTGGTGGTAATCTTCGTATTCGCGGTATGGATGGATCTCGTATTTCTTTGACTGTTGACGGCGTTCAATTAAACGATTCTGGAAACTATGCGATTTTCACAAACCAACAGCTTGAGCCTGAATTAATTTGTTCTGCGTCTGTAAACACTGGTGCAACAGATGTTGACTCAATGTCTGCTTCTGCATCTGGCGGTACTGTAAACTATTCTACTTGTAAGCCTGATGATAAATTTGGTGGTGTTGTTAAAATCGCCGCTGGTGGTAGTGGTTTTACAAATCAATTTGTAAAAATTGATACTGGCGCAATTGGCCCATTCGGAACAAAAGCATTTGTTTCTTTTACAAATCAAGACTATGACACTTGGACGCGTGAAATTGGACTTCCAGGTGAATTAAAAAAGAAACAAGCTAATTTTAGAATATTCCAAGATTTATTTGACAACGGAAGCTTTGTAAGTCTTTCTGGTCACTATAATGAAAATAGAAACCGCACTATATTCTCAAATACTAAAGCTGTAATTTACCCAACAGTTTTAACTGAAAACTCTGGTTATGAATATAACTCGGCTTTGCCATTCAATGTTAATCCATCTGATACTGGCAATGTAAAAATTCAATCTAAATTCGTAATAAATGAAAAATTATTTTTCACATTTGATCCTACATTCCAATATGTAATGGCGACAGGTGGCGGTACTACTACTTCCTTAGCTGAAAACTCAGCTATACTTTGTGGTGCGGGTTTTGTTGCAAGTGTGACTACATGTGGTGTTGACTTAAATAATGATGGCGTAGTTAATTCTACTTCTGTTACTTTTTACGCGCCAAACTTAACAAATACTCACCGTGTATCTTTAACTTCTTCAGGTGTTTATATGCCTACGGATAATCATACTTTCCGTTTAGCTGTATCTTTAGACAGAGCAAATCACCGTCAAACTGGTGAAGGTTCGCGCTTAAACACAAAAGGTACTACAACTAATACTGATGATACTCCATTTGATGTATTCAGCGGTAAGGAAGATGAAGCAATTAGGCTTAAAGCTGTTGATGGTAAAATCTACCAAAGACGTAATCGCTTCTCTGAAGCAAATGTTGATGTTTTATCGTTTGAATATAAAGGCAAATATTTAGAAGATGCTTTATCGGTTTCTCTTGGTGTTCGCCATCAGAAAATGGAAAGAAATCTTAACCAATATTGCTATGTTCAAATAAATGGTTCAGGTACAGTTTTATGTACAACTCAGCCAGAAGTTGCCCCTGCTACTGCTGTAACTTCTGATGTGAAAGTTGTTCAGTTTGGTACTTCTTCTACTCAATATTTCTCACCATACTCAAGAACTTATTCTTTCGAGAAAACATTACCAAATGTTGGCGCAACTTATAGATTGAATCCAGAAGCGCAATTATTTGCTTCTTATGCAGAAACAATGTCTTCACCAAGAACTGATTCTTATTATAATGCGGCATTGATTGGCGGAAAACTGCAAGCGGCAAATCCTGAGATTGAAACTTCTACAAATATTGAACTAGGTTACAGATATTCAACTTCAAAAGTTTTATTCGTAGCAACTGTATTTGATGCCAAAGATAAAAACCGCATTGTATCTTCTTTTGACCCTGAAACAGGTTCATTCCTAGATAGAAACGTTGGTGATGTTGACCGTAAAGGCTATGAAGGGCAGTTTGCATATACACCATTCAAGTTCTTATCATTCAATGCATCTTATACTTACACTGAGGCAGAGCTCCAAAGTAACCTAATTGTTGCAAGAAGTGTTGTTACAACAGGTGGCGTTACAACTATCACGCCTTTAACAATTGCTACTAAAGGTAAAATGCTTGTTGAAACACCGAAAAATATGATGACTTTTGGTTTAGACTATTCATTTGCTGACCAATTATTCTTTAATATCCAAGGTAAATTTGTAGGCGATAGATTCTCTACCGATATTAATGATGATATTTCACCTGCTTATGATATTTGGAATGCTTCATTACGTTATGAATTAAGCCAATTCAAAAAAGGAACATATATACAGCTTAATGTTCACAATTTGTTTGATACAAAATATCTTGGTAATATTACTTCTCGCAATAATGCGCTTGCAACAACTCGTTCAGATGGTGCAACATTTGCGGCTTCATTGCCTTCATTTAATACTGGTGCGCCACGTACTATTAGTGCGGCACTAAGATTTGCATTCTAATTTTTAGAAACATAAATTTAAGGGGCGGGGATTCCCGCCCTTTTTTGTTTTTAGTGAAAAGAATGTTATAAATATTGAATAAAATTCTGTATAAATAAAATCATCTTTAAGGGTGGGTATTATGGAAAATTTATATAAGCGTCGGAAGTTTTTACAATCACTTGCAATTGGCGCGGCGGCAACTACATTATCAAGCCCATGGAGAGGCTCGGCATTTGCCGCAACTCCGACATTTGTAAATTATCCATTTTCAATGGGTGTGGCGTCTGGTGACCCTACATCTGATGGATTTGTTCTTTGGACGCGTATTGCCCCTAATCCACTTGATTTAGATGCAAAAATTATGGATCTTATTGAAGTCATTGTTGAAATTGCCGATGATGAGAAATTTTCAAAAATTGTAAGGCGTGAAACCCATTTCGCGCGTCCTGATTTTAATCATAGCGTGCATGCCGAAATCACTGGATTGCCTCCAGGACGTAAATATTTTTATCGCTTTAGAATTGGCCTTATAAGCTCACCTATTGGTCAGGCTTGGACGGCTGTTCCATTTGGTACCAAGCTTGATAAGTTTAAATTTGCTTGGCATTCATGCGCCCATTATGAACAAGGGCTTTATACCGCTTATGGCGATATGGCTAAGCAAAACCCAGATATTATCCTAAGTCTTGGTGACTATATTTATGAAGTATCATATGGCGTACAAGTAAGACGCATGCCAGTTGAAGAGGCTTCAAGCCTTGATGAATATCGTTTGATTTATTCGGCGACCAAAATGGATAAGGATTTGCAAGCGGCTCATGCCGTAGCGCCTTGGTTGTTTATTTGGGATGACCATGAAGTTGCAAATGATTACCAAGGTAATATTGGTAAAGTAATGGCAGGGCAAGATCCGGCGCAGTTTATTGCTCGTAAACGCGCGGCATACCAAGCATTTTTTGAAAATCTGCCAATAAGATCTCGCGCAAGATTTGACGCCGCAGGAAATATGCGCATGTATGGTCAATCAGGCCATGGCAATCTTATAGAGTTTAACCTTCTTGACACTCGTCAATATCGTTCGCGGGCGGCTTGCGCGAGTGAGGGCTATTATGAAGCCCAATCCGTGCCAAGAACTTGCGCCGATTTAGCAGATCCTAAACGAACTATTTTAGGCGCAAGGCAAGAAAGATTCTTTAATGAAAATCTTATGCGTAATACAAAATGGTCTATACTGGTGCAGCCAACAATATTTGGAACTTTATTCCAAAAGAATAATCAAAATGAGCCAGTAGTTTATAATGATTCTTGGTCGGGTTTTGAATTACAAAGGCAAAAGCTTATTGATAATATTTCAAGACGCAAAAAAGATTCGCATTGCATAGTAATTGGCGGTGACATGCATGCTTTCATGACCGCCGAAGTAAAAGCAGATTATAATAAGCCAGAATCGGAAACTGTGGCACTTGAATTTGTTGGCGGTTCGGTAACTTCAAAATCTTATAATTATAAACGCTTTATAGCAATGATGCCTGATAATCCGCACTTAAAATTCTATGATGACAGAACAAATGGATATGGCCTTGTGGAAGTAAGTGATAATAAAATGGATGTAAAATTAAGACACACCACATCGACATGGGAAAGGGGTGTTCCATTTACAAATCTCAAACATTATATAGTCGAGCGCGGCGTGAATAAGCTGCTGGAAGCTTAAATAATATAGGAATATTGAAGTGAGTATAAGAATACCTGCGGAATGGGAAAATCATTCTGCTATATGGACTTGTTGGCCGTCTGATGAAAGCCTTTGGCTAGAGCATATAGATGCTGCGCGTGCCGAAGTTGGTCAAATGATTAAAGCTTTAATAGCGCCGCATAATGGTAAATCTGATAAATTCAAAGTTATTGCTTCTAATGATGATGCTTATAATGATGCAAAATCTAAGCTTCCAAAAGAAGTTGAAGTTTTTAAAATTCCGTTCGGCGATATTTGGCTAAGAGATATTGGGCCAATATTTGCAAAGCAAAATGATAAAACTATTGCTTTATGTTTTGGCTTTAATGGCTGGGGCGGAAAATATATTCTTGAAGGCGATACAGAGCTTAATACTAAAATGGCTTCTGCCGCATCTATTGATGCTATTGATGTAGATTTTATTCTTGAGGGCGGCTCCATTGATGGCAATGGCGATGGGGTGTTTCTTACCACCACGCAGTGCCTATTAAATAAAAATCGTAACCCTAATCTCTCGAAAAGTGATATTGAAACCATTATGCGTAATGATTTAGGGGCGGAATTAATTCTTTGGCTTGAAGATGGTTTATTAAATGACCATACAGACGGACATATAGATAATATTGCAAGATTTATTGATGAAAACACAATTATTTGCCAATCACCTTTTGGGGCTGATGATCCGAATACAGAAGTATTAAATAAAATTTATAATGATTTATTGGCAATGAAAAATAAAAATGGTGAAGCTTTTAACATTATTCGCGCACCATCGCCTGGAAAAATTATTGATGAAGATGGTGAAATTGTGCCAGCGTCACATATGAATTTTCTTATAGGTAATGGTTGTGTGGTTATGCCGCATTATGGCGCAAGAAGCACTGATGAGGCATTAAGGGTTTTGGCGGACTGCTTCCCTAATCATAAAATTATTGGTATTAATGCTTCTAATATTTTAAGAGGTGGTGGTTCTTTCCATTGCATAACTCAGCAGCAGCCAACATAATAAGCACATAATAGAGCATATAGGTTTAACATGACAAATTCACGTATTGTATCCGTTGGCGCAATTCAAACTTCTTATGGTCATGATATGGCTCAGAATATTGAAAAAACTATTGGCTTTATTAGGCAGGCCGCCAAAAAGGGCGCACAAATAATTCTTCCTTCTGAGCTTTTTCAAGGAATTTATTTTTGTACCACGCAAGATGAAAGATGGTTTAAAACCGCTTTTGAATGGCAAACTCATCCTTGTGTAACTGCGCTTATTCCTATCGCCAAAGAGCTTAAAGTGGTCATTCCGGTTTCTATATATGAAAAAGATGGCCCAAGATATTATAATAGTGTGGTGATTATTGATGCCGATGGCTCATTGCTTGGGGTGTATCGTAAGTCACACATTCCTGATGGCCCTGGGTATCAAGAAAAATATTATTTTAGACCAGGGGATACAGGCTTTAAAGTATGGCAAACTAAATATGCTAAAATCGGTGTCGGTATTTGTTGGGATCAATGGTATCCCGAAGCCGCAAGAGCAATGACAATGATGGGCGCGGAGATTTTATTCTATCCTACCGCCATAGGCTCGGAGCCGCACGATACAAGCCTTGATACAAGGGATCCTTGGCAAAGGGCAATGCAGGGGCATGCGGTGTCTAATATTATCCCTGTTGTGGCGGCAAATCGCATTGGTATAGAAGAAGGCTTAGGCGAAAATCAGAATTTTTATGGCTCAAGCTTTATAGCAGACCATAGAGGTGATAAAATTGCTGAATTAGGACGGCAAGAAGAAGGCGTTATTACTGCAAATATAGATTTAAGCTTCTTGGATACCCATAGAGCTGCTTGGGGCTTCTTTAGAGACAGAAGGCCTGAATATTATAGAAAAGACTGAAATATAACTTATTTTTAAGCAATTTTATTGTAATATATTGCGGAAAAATAGAATAATACTAACGCTTCTCCTTGAGTAATTGCATAACATATATCTTCTAATGAATAAGTTAGAGGTAAATTTTACCAATTTATGCTGCAATTGCGAAATAGGTGACTAAATATTATATAATCAGTAAAAAAACAATGCTATATGATAAAATATTGCAAAAAGTGACAAAAATCATGAAAAAAGACTTTTCATTTCACAATTGACTCGCTAGGTGTGAATTCTGCTAAGCTTGTTAAGGAAGTTTTAACAAGCAGCTTAACTATTCGGAGGATACGAGCCTATGTTCGCGCTCTTACAAACTAGCGGTGCTGTTGAAGCCGCTGCAAATACTGTTTCGACTGCTGCTGCTGCAGCTCCTACTGGTCCATCTGCTGAAGAAACTGCTGCTGCTGCTGCTGCTGCTGCTACAGAAGCTGGTGGCGAAAGCATTACTCTTATGAGCATGGTGCAAGATGCATCAGTTGTATCTCAGATTGTTCTTGTTCTTTTGGTTCTTATGGCAATTTATGCACTTTCACTATTGTTTGAAAAAACAATTGTAATGCGTAATGTTAAAGCTAAAATCACAGGTTTTAAAGCTCAGTTCAAAAAAGCTAAGACTCCTGACGAAGCTGCGCAATTAGTTGCTAAGCTACCAGACAGCACTATGAAACAAATGTTCACTGCTGGTTGGAATGAAGTTCAAGCAACTCGCGAATTGGGTCTTTACAGCATGAAAACTGGTGACCATACCTTAGCGCGTGTGCAAACTGCTATGGATATTGAGCAAAATAAAGGTATTGAAGACCTTGGTTCTAATATGACTTTCTTAGCATCAATTGGTGCAAACGCGCCATTTATTGGTCTATTTGGTACAGTTTTTGGTATTATGTATTCATTCATCGGTATCGTTGAATCAAACACTACTTCATTGACTTCGGTTGCTCCTGGTATTGCGGAAGCACTTCTTGCTACTGCTGCTGGTCTATTGGCTGCGATTCCTGCGGTTTTGATTTATAACTTCACTTCAAAAGCTATTGGCTCTGCTTCTGGCGCGTATGACGATTTCAAAGCTGAATTCTTGTCACTTCTTTCTCGTGACATGGACAAGCAAGGCTAGGCCTTATATTATAAGGAATTAAGCCATGGGTGCTAAAGTATCAACTGGTGGGAATACCAAACGCGGGGGTTACTCGGAAAACGCAGAACCAAATATTATTCCATTCGTGGACGTTATGTTGGTTCTATTGATTATCTTTATGGTGGCGGCACCTGTTGCCACTGTGGATATTCAAGCTTCCTTACCTGGCGCGAAAGTGCTTCCATCTAAGCGTCCGCCGAAACAATCATATATCACTGTTCAAGATCGTGGTGGTGCTCCTGTGTATTATATTGGTAATCATCAGGTCCAACAAGATCAAATCGGACAAGAATTGCTTAAGGAAGTTCCTAAGAACGCCCCTCAAGCAAAAACTTTGGAAGATGTTGTAAGTGAACGTGTTTATATTCGCGCTGATGCAACTACTGCATATCGTAATGTGGTTTATGTAATGAACCGCATACAAGACGAAGGTTTTTATAAGGTCGCGTTAGTCGCTGAAGACAAACGTCGTTGATCTTAGGAGAAAAATTATGAAAAGTCATTTGGAATTCCAAATAGACAATAGGGAGGCCTTTTAAATGGGTGCAAAAGTATCCTCAGGTGGCTCAAGCAAACGTGGATCTTATGATACCAACGCAGATATGAACATTATCCCGTTCATTGATATTTTGTTGGTTCTTTTGATTATTTTCATGGTTGCTGCTCCTATCCCTACTGTTGACGTGAAGGTGGATCTTCCGCCTCCTGTCGAAATACCTGCTGACCTTGAGAAGCCTAAAAAGCCTACATTGGTTGACATCGTTCAAGGACCTGCGGGCGATACACAAATATTTGTAGATCAGGCAATTGTTGAAAATATTGATGATCTTCCAGGTATTGTTTATTCAAGGGTAACAGCAAATGTTCCTGATTCGCCAAATAAGCTTCTTGAAACTGTGCGCGTGCGTCCAGATCAAAGATTGTCTTATGGTGAAGTAATGGGTGTAATGACCGTATTGCAAGGTGCAAATTTCCAAAAAGTATCATTGGTGGCCGAAACCGCCCTTGATGAATCAGCTTTAGTGCAATAGGAGGAAGACATGGGAAAATATCGCGGTCTCTTCATACTTATTTCTGCATTACTTTGGGGTGTTGCATTATATGGAATTGCTAAACTAAAACCGATTATTCATGATGCTTTTGAGGATGATACTAAAGCTATCGTTGCTGATAAAGATAAGCCACCGCCACCGCCGCCACCGCCGCCGCCTCCTCCTCCGGAGAAGATGCCGCCGCCACCGCCAAGCGTTGACCGTAAAGTTAATCTTAATCTAAACGTAGAAATTCCTCAGGTTAAACCGCCACCGGCAGTTGTTAATCCACCACCGGCAACAAACCCAACAAAATATGTTGAGAATGTACCGCCTGTGTTGCCGCCACCGCCGCCACCGGCTCCTCCGGCACCTCCTGAACCTACTTGTAAAGAGAATGACAAACCTCCTGCTCCTACAAGAAAGTTCAATGTGGAGAATGCGTATCCTGAGAGAGCACTTGAAGCAGAGACAGAAGGTACGGCTTCGGTTAGAGTTTCTGTAGATTCTTCAGGTAGAGTTACGGATGCAAGAATGGTTTCATTCTCTAATCCTGTGTTTAACTCACCTTCTATCAGTAGAGAAGCAAGATCTATTAGGTTTACACCTGCTAGAGGAAATTGTGAAAACGTTTCCGGTGAGTATACGTTTAACGTACAATTCAAACTAGATTAATACTAACTAAATTTAAAAAGGGCGGTTTTTCCGCCCTTTATTTTGCAAATATATTTAAGTAACCACTTAATTAAGTATTGACTTAATCTTAATCGCGTCTTATACATAATTATGAACCCAATTAATGCATTATCGGACGAAACAAGAATTCATATTATTAGCCTTTTGGCGACTAATAAGATTATGAATGCAAGCGAAATTGCCGATAATTTTAAAATGTCAAAACCTGCAATCTCGCAACATTTAAAAGTTTTAAAGACTGCGGGGCTTGTGAATATGGAAATTGATGGCCAAAAGCGGCTATATACAATTAACCCAAATGGCATAAAGCAAATTGATACATGGTTGGATAAATTAAAAGCAAATATGGAAAGCCAAGCCGATAGACTTGAACAATTTCTTGAAGCTGGAAAAGATCTAGATAGTTAAAGGATAATAAAATGGCAGTAAAAGAATTAAGAGTTGAAAGAATTATCAAGGCTTCGCCAGAGCGTATTTGGCGCGC
>CAYUCW010000049.1:0-15078 GCA_964443435.1 uncultured Caulobacteraceae bacterium
TGCATTATGTTTTGGTGCCTTGGTTGCCCTTACCAAAGCGGATTGGTTCCAAATAGTTTTAAAATAGAAAGTTAAAAGTAAATTAAGCATTGTTTTAATTAGTTTTTTATTAATATTTACTATAATTATATTTATTATAATATTTAAGTTTCAGATTCTAAGTCAAGTTTTTGGTTAACAAAATATAATTTTTTCAACTCATAGACATTTTATTAACCACTTATTCAAACATTTTAAGCCATTATAAGAAATCAAGATAGATTTTGATTCTATTTTCGTATTTTTATGAGGCCTAAAAGCGTGAATCTTAGAAAAATATTAATTATATGTGGCTCGCTCGTAGTAGCAGGTGGCGCATTTGTTTATTTAAAAGCGCAAAATCAAGCCAAAATAGCAAGTGTTGCGCCTGTTGCCCCAGTAGAAGCACCTATTGCCGGCGTTAAAGTTTTGGTTGCGAAAAAAGATTTAGCGATTGGCGAAAGAATCAATGCGGAATCTCTTTCTTGGGCAGAGTTTCCAAAAGCCAGCCTCGGAAATCTATTTATTACAGAAGCATCTGCACCGGATTCAATTAAATTTTATACTAATGCGATTGTAAAAAATGCAATGGTCGCAGGTGAGCCAGTTATAGCAACCAAGCTTGTAGCAGCAAATGGCAAAACAAGCCTTATGGCGGCAATTATTACGCCAGGTATGCGCGCAACTTCGGTTAATGTAAGCCCAGATTCATCGGTTGCAGGCTTTATCCTTCCAGATAGCCGTGTGGACATAATACTTACAAGGGCAATTCAATTCACCACTGATGGACAGCAGCACAATAAAACTGTGGCTTCTACTATTCTTGAAAATGTAAGAGTTTTAGCGATTGACCAAAAAGTTGCGCCAGAAAAAGATGTAAATGCCATTTCGGGCGCAACAGCAACAGTTGAACTTAGCTCTTCTGATGCCGAAAAATTAAAGCAAGCCGATAGCTTGGGCGATATTTCTTTGGTGCTTCGCTCGTATGCTGATGGAACTGGACCTACTATTTCACGGACAAATACAATTGCAATGGCGCAACCTAGACCTGAAAGAGTAAATACGCAATCGCCACTTTCATCAGGTCAGCCAGATCCAAATTCAAACACAGCTGCTGCTGCGCCTGCAGTAAAAATTTATAGAGGCGGTCAATGATTAAAACTACTAAAGCTAAACTTTTAATTTGTACCGCAATTGCATTGACAAGTTTTGCCTCTGTTAATGCTTATGCTGAAAAACCAATTGAAGTTAGTGTTGCCGCACAACAAGTAAACCAAAGAATTGTTTTGCCGCGCGGAAAATCGGCAATTATTAATCTACCACAAGACGCGCGCGATGTTGTTGTTGCAAATCCTGCAATTGCTGATGCAGTTATGCGCACTTCGCGTCGTGGTTTTTTAATTGGCACTGCGGTTGGTGAAACCAATGTTTATTTCCTTGATGGTCAAGGCAAGCAAATTTTGGCTTTAGAGATACGTGTTGCCCGTGACACTTCTGAAATCGATGCTTTAATAAAACAATTAGTTCCCGATGCACGTGTTAAATTTGACGCAATCGGTGAGTCTTTAATAATCAGTGGTACTGTGCCAAATGCATCTACTTCTGATCAAGTGTTAAGAATTGCCAAGCAATATGCCGGCGGTGACGATAGATTAGTAAATATGATTTCCATCACTTCTGGTGACGTTGTACAATTACAAGTCAGAGTAGTTGAGATGCAGCGCTCAGTTATTAAACAATTGGGCGTTAATCTTGGTGGTGCAAATATTTTAAACCAATTATTGCCAAAAGATTGGGGCTTGAATTTTGCCACTGCAAATGGATTTTCGGCAAATGGAAGCTTCCTTGGCGGTACAAGCCTTGATGCATCATTTGCAAGAAATTTCATAAGACCTTCGACATATACATTCCTTTCTGGAACTGCGGCGGCTTTAAATCCTGCTGGAAATACTGGCGCAGGTGGGTTTAATCAAACTTTTGATGCGGCAACTGGTATCACAACTACTACTTATGGGCCTGGTACAATTGGTCAAAGCCAAACTGCACAATCAAATATCCAAGCTTTAGAACGCGTTGGTCTTGCAAGAACATTAGCAGAGCCAAACTTAACCGCAATTTCAGGTGAGCAAGCTAAATTCTTAGCCGGTGGTGAGTTCCCGATTCCAGTTTCACAAGAAGGAAGCCGTATTTCGGTTGAATTTAAACCATTCGGTGTTGGTCTTGCATTTACCCCTGTTGTTTTAAGCCCGAATAGAATTTCGCTTAAACTTTCAACCGAAGTTTCAGAAATTTCAACAACGGCTTCATTCAGACAGCCAGACACAATAATAAGAGATAATGCAGGAAATATAACTGATACCGTGCGCGGACTATCTATTCCTGGCGTGTCGGTAAGACGCGCCGAAACCACTGTAGAGCTTCCTTCTGGTCGTTCAATGGTTATTGCGGGACTTATACAGCAACAAACACGTCAAGCGGTTGAAGGTATTCCAGGGATTAAAGACTTACCGGTTTTAGGTAATCTCTTCAGGTCTCGTGATTATCAAAATTCAGAAACAGAATTAGTAATAATTGTAACGCCTATACTTGTTCAATCTGTGGCAATGGATGAAATTCAAACACCTGCAGATGGATATAATCCAGCATCTGACGCCGCACAATTAATTCTTGGAAGACTTAATAGAGTTGTAAGACCAAATTCAAATAAAACACCGGAAGGCCGCTATCGTGGACCTATCGGGCATGTGATAAGATAGGAAGAAAAATGTCTAGAATGCAGAAAGCAGTTTTTTCAATACTTATCTCTGGCGCAATTCTAAGCGCATGCGCAGTAAAGAATAAAGCACCGATTGTTGAAAATCGTCCATTAAGCCGTGAAGAGATTTTGGATACAAGAACTGTACTTGATACTAATAAGCCAATCGTTTCAATTGCCGAAGAAAAACTAAGTATTTTTGGTGTGAATGGTTCGGTTACACCTGATGAATTATATGCAATAAGAGATTTTGCAGGTAGCTATAATAATATAGGCCGCAGTAAAATTTTCATCGCCTATCCAAGCGGTTTAAATCCTCAAATTACAGATTTATTGGTTAAGGACACAGTTCGGAAGCTTTATGATGCGGGCATTGATCATTCTAATATAAGCTATGGAACCTATAATTCTAATAATTATAATGCGGGTGTTATTGTTTCGTTTGAAAAATATACTGCTAAGGCAGCGGAGTGTATTCCGTGGTCAAATATAGATTCAAAAAAGACCGCAAGTAACTTACCGAATGATAGGTTTGGTTGTGCAATGCGCGCAAATACTGCTGCTATGGCAATTGATAAAGGTGATTTGATTGGGGATCGCAAAGAAGAGCCAAGAGATGCACAAAGACAACAAGTTGGAATTGATGCGCTAAGAAAAGGCGACTTAAAACAGGTTAATGGTTCGGTTAAAGGGGGCACAAACTAATGCTTAACAATCAGAATGATTGGGAAGATTTGGCGCATAATGATGAAGCCTTTGAGTTCGACCCAGAATTAGATTTTATTATTGAAAACGATGCTGGCTTAGGTACAGACACAAAGTTTAAATCGGCTGATTTCGACACAAGTGCGTTTGAAGAAACCTATATGGGTGAGCTTGAACGAGGCGGCGACCAACCTGTTCCTAGAATAACAATTCAAGTATTCTGTGATAGACCAGAAACCGCGCAAATCGTGCAATCTGCATCAACAGACAGACGCATTGCAAAAGCTAATGTAACCGTAAATATGGGCGGATTACCGGCAGCAATTGCGTTTTATCAAACACAGGTAGTTCCAAATCTTATCATAGTTGAAAGCCGTGAACCTGCTACAATTTTGCTTCAGCAATTAGATCAATTAGCAGGTCTTTGTGATAATGGCGTTAAGGTTATCCTGATTGGCGAAACTAATGATATTGCACTTTACCGTGAATTAACAAGACGTGGCATTTCTGAATATCTGGTGCCGCCTCTACAACCATTGCAATTAATTCGTGCTATTTCAAATCTTTATATTGATCCTACTAAGCCATTCTTGGGTCAAACAATTGCGTTTGTTGGCGCAAAAGGTGGGGTAGGTTCATCAACTATCGCGCATAATATTGCTTGGTGCATGGCGGAGCATTCAAGAGTAAACACAACTTTAGTTGATCTTGATTTATCTTGGGGCACAACTGGGCTTGATTTTAATATTGACCCGACAACTGGCGTAATTGATGCCCTTGAAACACCAGATAGAGTTGATGACGTATTCCTTGATAGGCTTTTAACGCGCCATACCGATAGGCTTACATTATTCACTGCGCCAGCTACAATAGAAAGAGACTTTGAAGTTACTGACGAAGCTTTTGATGTAGTTATTGATGGCGTAAGACGCGGCGTTCCTTTCGTTGTCTTAGATCTTCCGCATGCTTTCAGTCCTTGGATGCGTAAGACACTTATGACAGTCGATCATGTGGTTATTGTTGCACAGCCAGATTTAGCAGGCCTAAGAAATGCTAAAAATCTATATGATATGATTAAATCTGGAAGGCCAAATGATGCGCCGCCAAAACTTATACTTAATATGGTGGGCATACCAAAGCGTCCTGAAATACCTGTAAAAGATTTTGCCGATGCAATGGGCACAGAACCTATTTTAGTATTGCCTTATGATCCGCAATTATTTGGAACCGCTTCCAATAATGGTCAAATGATTTCAGATGTCGGCCCGCAAACAAAAAGCGCCGAAGGATTTGATTATCTTGCACAAATTTTAACAGGCAGAACACCAGAAGTAAAAGAAAAAGAAACTTTCTTTACTAAGCTTAAGGCTCTGAAATTAGGTAAATAACATGAGTTTTGGTAAAAAAGCCTTTAGTCCAGCCCCTGCAATGCCAGCCGCCCCAATTAAACAAACTGAGGCGGTCAAAAAGGAAGCAGATGCAAAGCCTATGGATTCAGCGGCTCTTGACCGTGTAAACAAAATTGCCAAAACTCCGGAAGTTCAAGCTCTTGTTGAAAAGCCTGATAATCGTAATGATGAATATTATCGCGTAAAGACATCTATTTATAATGCACTTATTGAAACTATTGATTTAGGGCAATTAGCGCAATTAGACCAAAAAACTGCACGTGATGAAATTCGCGACATTGTGAATGAGATTATTGCGATTAAGCAATTAGTCCTTTCAATCCAAGAACAAAATCAAATTCTTGGCGATATTATTAATGACGTTCTTGGTTATGGCCCATTAGAGCCGCTTCTAGCACGTGATGATATTGCCGATATTATGATTAATGGCGCATCAAATATATTTATCGAGGTTGCAGGAAAAGTAACAAAAACGCCGGTTCGCTTCCGCGACAATCAACAATTAATGAATATTTGTCAAAGAATTGTTTCGCAAGTTGGAAGACGTGTTGATGAATCGTCACCAATATGCGACGCAAGGCTTCCAGATGGCTCAAGGGTGAATGTTATCGCACCTCCTCTTGCGCTTGATGGCCCAACAATGACAATTCGTAAATTTAAAAAAGACAAGATGAAAATGCACGATCTTGTTGGCTTTAATTCGATTTCAGAAGCGGGCGCAAAAGTTCTTGGAATTATTGGGGCATGCCGTTGTAATGTTCTTATTTCTGGAGGTACAGGCTCAGGCAAGACTACTCTTTTGAATTGCTTAACTGGTTTTATTGAGCCTTCTGAACGTATTATTACTTGCGAAGATGCGGCAGAGCTTCAATTACAGCAGCCGCACGTAGTAAGACTTGAAACCAGACCACCAAATCTTGAAGGTATGGGCGCGATTTCAATGCGCGATTTGGTTAAAAACTGTCTACGTATGCGTCCTGAAAGAATTATCGTGGGTGAGGTGAGGGGGCCAGAAGCATTCGATCTTCTTCAAGCCATGAATACTGGCCACGATGGTTCAATGGGAACACTTCACGCCAATAGTCCACGTGAAGGGATTTCACGTATGGAATCTATGATTACAATGGGTGGTTTTGCTTTACCGCAAAAAACTATTCGCGAAATGATTGCTGGCTCTGTTGATATTGTTGTGCAAGCGGCACGCCTAAGAGATGGCTCAAGAAGAATTACACATATTACCGAAGTTATTGGCCTTGAAGGTGATGTGATTATCACTCAAGATTTAATTAATTTTGAAATTGAAGGTGAAGATGCGAATGGTAAAATCATTGGAAAGCATCGCTCAACTGGTATTGCCCGTCCTAAATTCTGGGATAAAGCAAAATATTATGGCTTAGAAAGGGATCTAGCCGCAGCATTAGATGCGGCAGATATTTGAGGAAGCCATGAATAATTTTTTGCCATTCATAATATTTATAGGGATTGTAATAATTGGATTTGCATTTGCATCCGATAATAATGAAGCGCAAAATAAAAGAATTCAAGGCATAGCAAAAACCAAAGAAAATTCGATTAAACGTAAGCAATCAGATCCAGATGGTGATCGCCGTAAAAAGCTTATGGGTAATTTAAAAGACCTTGAAATTAAAGAAAAGCAATTAAGAAAAGCAAGACTTTCAATAAGTGCAAAAATAGAACAAGCAGGGTTTAATTTTTCGGAAGCAAACTTTTGGCTTATGTGTATTGGGGTAGGGGTTTTTGGTGCTTTAATTGCATTTATTTTGCGTCAGCCAATCTATATAGTCGCAGGTGCAGCTGTCGTAGCAGGCTTTGGACTTCCGCAATGGATATTAAAGTTTTTTATTTCGAAACGTCAAAAGAAATTCATTGCTGAATTTGCAACCGGTATAGAAGTTATTGTTCGCGGTGTGAAATCAGGACTTCCATTAATGGAATGTCTAAAAGTGATTGGCCGCGAAGCTGCAGAGCCTTTATCAGGTGAATTTAGAAGATTAGTTGACCAACAATCAATGGGCGTACCTTTTGAACAGGCACTTGCAAAATTATTTGAAAGAATGCCACTTCCTGAAGTAAGTTTCTTCTCAATTGTTTTAACTATCCAAGCTAAAGCAGGCGGAAATCTTTCGGAAGCTTTGCAAAATCTTGCAACCGTTTTGCGTTCAAGAAAATTAATGCGCGAAAAAGTTCAAGCTCTATCTTCAGAAGCCAAAGCATCGGCAATGATTATTGGTTCATTACCAATTATTGTTTGTGTCATGGTTTCAATTTCAAGCCCCCAATATATTGGCTTATTATTTAATGACCCAATGGGACATATGTTTTTAATGATTGGGCTTGGTATGATGGCAACTGGCATTATTACAATGCGCAATATGATTAATTTCGATTTATAGAGGCAAAAATGATTAAAGATTTAAGTGCCTTAGCAACTAAAGTTACAGATCCAGAAAACATTGCCATTGCGGCAATATCTGGTGGCGTGCTTCTTACAGCGCTTACACTTGCTTTGCCATTATTAGAGGGTGATAAACTTAAATCACGTATGAAAACGGTTTCATCTGACAGAGAAGCCTTAAGGAAAAAATCACGTTTACTTCTTGCCAAAGAAGCAAGTAATGCACCGGGTTTAAGAAGAAAAGATACTGGACCTTGGAAAACTATCGTAAGCTCTTTAAATCTTAAAAAGCTTCTTGAAGATCCAAATGTTGAACAAAAACTCTTAGAAGCAGGCTTAAGAGGGCCAACCTCTATTTCATTATTCTATTTTGCGCGTTTTGCATTACCAATTGCATTCTTTTTATTATCATTGGTTTACTTAATAACTTCTGGCAATGAAATGCCGCAAAATCAAAAGCTTTTGGTTGCTATGGGCTCTTGCGCGGCTGGCTTTTATTTGCCTAATATTATAGTTGGGAATATTATAACTAAGCGTAAAAAATCGATTATGCGCGCATTCCCCGATGCACTAGATCTTATGCTTATTTGCGTTGAAGCAGGTATGTCAATTGAAATGGCTTTTGCAAGGGTATCCGAAGAAATAGGTACAACTTCAATAGAGCTTGCGGAAGAATTAGGACTTACAAATGCAGAACTTGCCTATCTTCAAGATAGGCGTGTAGCATATGAAAACTTTGGCATAAGAACAAATCACCCAGGAATTAAAGCTGTTTGCACGGCTCTTATTCAGGCCGAAAAATACGGCACACCTCTTGGCTCTGCATTAAGGGTTATGGCAAAAGAAAATCGTGAATTAAGAATGACAGAAGCAGAGAAAAAAGCTGCGGCTCTTCCTGCGCAATTAACAGTTCCTATGATTGTCTTCTTCTTGCCTGTATTATTTATCGTAATTTTATCACCGGCTTATATTCGTTATCAGTCGATGCAGTAGTATTAAAGTTTACTTTGAAACTTAATTTGTTAAAATGAATGGCTTTCTTCGGAAAGCCATTTTTTTGGTGGTATATGTTAGAAAAAAAAGAATTAGAGACGGGTTCAAAACTTGCACCGGCGTTTGATGCAAATGGCCTTATTCCAGTTATTGCACAAGACTTTAAAACAAAAAACGTCCTTATGATGGCGTATATGAATGAAGAAGCTTTGAATCTAACTCTTGAAACTGAAATCGCGCACTACTGGTCGCGCTCTCGTAATTCTATTTGGAAAAAAGGTGAAACTTCTGGTCAATTGCAACACGTCAAAGAATTTCGAATTGACTGCGATCAAGATACTATACTTTTATTAGTAGAGGTTGGCGGAAATGGCGGCTGTTGCCATGTTGGTTATGCTGACTGCTTTTATAGAATTGCTAATATAGGCGAAAAAGTCGCGCTTGTAATTGATGGTAAAAAACTCTAGAAAATAGAGTGACTATTAATACGCTTAAACCAGATTTAATTAATGTGGAGAATCTTTCACTTTCAAGGGGTGAAAGAGTTTTGGTGCGTTCCTTATCTTTTTCATTGGCAGCGGGGCAAGGTCTTTTACTACGTGGCGCAAATGGAAGCGGCAAAACAACTTTATTGCGGTCTCTTGCGGGATTCATAACCCCAATAAGTGGTGCTATTAAGCTTGATAAAAATGAAATCCAATATCTTGGTCATCAGGATACAATTAAACCGAATGAAAATATTAGAAAACAATTAGCGTTTTGGGCAAAAATGTATGGCGCTTCAAAAAACGAAATTGCTGATATTATCGATTTCATGGGAATAAAGCATTTATTATTTCTTGATGGATCTAACCTAAGTGCAGGACAAAAAAGGCGAATAAGCCTTGCACGCCTATTATTAAGCAAAAGAAAAATCTGGCTTTTAGATGAACCTGCTGCACCGCTTGACGATAAAGGTCGCGTATTGCTTGGTCAGATTTTTGATAAGCATAGGCAAAATGGCGGTATTATAATTGCCGCAGTGCATGACACACCAGAAGGTGAAAGTATGCAAGAATTATGGCTTGAAAGGTGATTGGCAAATGCTAAATCAAATGATAGCTATAATAAGACGTGAAATAAACCTTGGCCTTTTAAATGGCGGCGGCGCATTTTTACCAAGTGCATTTTTTGCAGGCTCGGTTTTAATTCTTCCATTTGCGCTAGGTAAAGATCCTATAATGCTTAAAATGATTGGAGCAGGGTTTTTATGGCTTGCGCTTGCATTATCATCCTTAGTTTCCTTGGAACGTTTATATCAAAGTGATTTTGATGATGGCACGCTTGAGCAATATTTTTTAATTGATTTGCCGCTTCCGATTATTGTCCTTGCAAAAATTATCGGCGCTTGGCTTTCGGTTTGTGTGCCTTTAATTGCAATAGTGCCAATTTGTGCAATTATGCTTAATATAACAAGTACCGCAATATTACCAATAATGCTGCAAATCTTTATTGGCTCTTTAAGTATGTTTTTAATGGGCGCGATTGGCGCGGCACTTGGTGTAAGTATTAAGCGCGGTGGCTTATTAATAGCGCTTTTAATACTTCCGCTTTATACCCCAATTATAATTTTTGGCGCCGCGTCTGCACAAGAAATATTAAGTAATAATCTTATATTCTCACAAGGCTTTTTATTTATTATTGCAATCTGTTTAAGTGCAATTGTAATTGCCCCAATCATAATAAGCAGTATTTTAAAGCTTAATATAGATTAATTACGTTCAAGCACTATTACCGCTTTTTCAGCAAATAAATTTGTGGAAAATCCAATTTTTTCAATTGGCGCACGCGCTTCATTATTGATAAATGGAATAATAGATTTAACTTTAAAGCCAGTGATTTTCACAAGGTCAAAAAAATCAACCAAAGTACATAAATGAAGATTCTTAGTATTATACCAAGTATCAGGCAAATCTTTTGTAACCGGCATTCTTCCCGTTAAAAGTACATCAAGTCTTATGCGCCAATATCCAAAATTTGGAATTGAAACAATGGCAAGTTTTCCAATTCGCCTTATTTCTTCTAAAACTGATTTAGGTTCTAGGGTTGCTTGAATTGTATTTGAAACAATAACTAGGTCAAATGCATCATCAGGGAACAACGCCAAATCCTTATCGGCGTCGCCTTGAATAACTGCAAGACCGCGCGCCACCGATGCATTAACTCCAGTTTGGCTTATTTCAAGGCCACGCACTATCGCATTTTTTTGCTTTTGTAAGTGATATATTAATTCACCATCGCCGCATCCAATATCAAGAATTTTAGCACCATTTGGAACTTGGGCAATAATAGCTTCGAAATCTTTACGATTTTTCATTTTGCCCTCCATTAATAAAAGCTTCTGAAGCTGAATTTATAAAGCCACCTAATGCTTTATGGAAAACCGGCTCATCAAGTAAAAAAGCGTCATGCCCTTTATCGGTCTCAACTTCTAAAGAGGCAACATGGACCCCAGCAGACATCATAGAACGAACAATATCACGGCTTTCGCTTGGCGGATAATGCCAATCGGAAGAAAATGAAACCACGCAAACCCGACCTTTGAAATTTTCAAATGCTTTGGCAAGATTATTATTAAATTTTGCCGCAAGATCAAAATAATCCATAGCGCGTGTGATATATAAATATGAATTAGCATCAAATCTATCTACAAAACTTGTGCCTTGATAACGCAAATATGATTCAATTTGGAAATCAGCTTCAAAGCCATAGGTAAGATTTTCTCTATCTTGAAGCTTGCGGCCAAATTTATTTTGTAAAGCGGTATCGGACATATAGGTAATATGCGCCGCCATTCTTGCAACTTTTAGGCCTTTTTGCGGGAATTTATCATTTTCAATATATTTACCATCGCACCAATCAGGGTCAGCCATAATTGCTTGGCGACCAACTTCATGGAATGCAATATTTTGCGCACTATGACGTGCCGCAGTGGCAATTGGAACCGCGCAATAAAGCCTGTCTGGGTAATTTGCAATCCATTCAAGAACCTGCATTCCGCCCATAGAGCCGCCAATAACCGCAAAAAGCTTATCAATTCCAAATGAATTCACAAGCTCAACTTGCGCTTTTACCATGTCACCAATAGTAATTACAGGAAAATTAGTGCCGTAAATATTGCCGTTTTCATCCTTATCAGATGGGCCAGTTGTGCCCATACATCCGCATAAAACATTACTGCAAATTACAAAATATTTGTCGGTATCTATTAATTTACCACTTCCAACAACTTGTGACCACCAACCATTTTTTTTGGTTATTGGGTTTTTTTCGCTTACAAATTGATCCCCAGTAAGTGCGTGGCACACAAGAATAGCATTACTCTTGTCTTGGTTGAGATTTCCATATGTTTCATATGAAACATTTATTGGTCCAAACTCAAAGCCAGAATCAAGCTTAATTTTAGAAGAAATTTTATAAGTTTTTAAAGTTCGCGACATCATCTTATATTTGCAATAATTTCAAACTCTTTACTAGCAGTTTTTGCAAATTCAAAGATATTTGCGCGTTTTTTATAAATTTTTTTTGATAAAACTTATGATTGGTAATCGAATATTAATTAAGTAAAGTCATAATATAAGATTAAGGGAGTTCAAGTTGGCGATAATTCCACGTAAAGGGAAGAAACTTAATTTTAGCAGTCTATCTGTTTTGATAGTTGATGATCAACCATTTTACCGTAATCTTTTATCTGAAGTATTGCGTAGTCTTGGCGTCATGAACGTCACTACGGCGATTGATGGCGTTGATGCGCTTGACGCACTTGAAAATATACACCCTGATATAATTATTACTGATTGGGTTATGCCTGAAATGTCAGGTCTTGAACTTACAGAGAGAGTTCGTAAATTACGTAATGAGCGTTTAAAAATGACGCCTGTAATTATGGTAACTTCTAATAATCTTAGAAGCCAAATCGAAGAAGCGCGTGCAAAAGGTGTTGATACTTTTATACTTAAGCCTGTGAATGTTAAGTCTGTATTCGACAGAATGAAAGAAGTTATCGAAGCACCAAGAGATTTCATAGATACTGAAAATTATGTTGGCCCTTGCAGAAGAAGAAATAAAGCAAATAATTATTTTGGACCATATAGAAGAAATGACGATCCATTAGAAGTAAGCAATAATGTTTCCGATGAAATGCAAGCAAAAATAAAAATTGCTGAAATCTTAAAAGGTGTATCTCCTGCCTATAATAGTTTTAAACGCGGGAATAAAGCTTCATTAGGTGAAATCCGATTCTCAATGCTAGAGATTATGAATATTGCAAATAAAATCAATGATGTGCAGATTAAGCGCGTATCTTGGAGCTTGGTTGCATATATTGATAAAGTTGGCGAGTCTAGCTTGCTAAGGCCAGAAATTATTATTACCCATATCGAAGCTTTAGAAGTATTGGTGAAAACCCCATCTGCTCAATCTGAGCGTCGTGATGATGTCGCTAAGGGTCTACATGAAGTTGTGCTTAGATCTATTAAAGCCGCTTAATTAATCTGCTGACTTTATAGGTATTAATGAAGCAACTAATTTCATTTGGCTTTTACGTTTTAAATTGCGTTTAAACCAAGCAATCCCTGCGGTTTTTAGTTCAAGTTTCAAAAGAGTTGTTTCTTTGGTTTCTTTCTCACCTTTAAGGAAATATCGGCATAATTCATGAAGCCCAGGGTCATGGGCAATAAGAATGACATTGCGCCCATTTGAAGCCAAAACTTCATCCATATAAGTATCAATTGATGCTAAATATAATTCACGGCTTATCGCTACTTTGGCGTTTGGAAATATATCTTTTGCCGCTTCAAAAGTCTGTAGTGCGCGATTTGCAGATGAAACAAGTATAGTATCTGGCTCAAAACCCAAATCAAAAAGTCTAGAGGCTTGGTTTTTTGCGTCCCTAGTCCCAGATTCAACAAGATTTCTTTCAAAATCATTATTGGCATCAAAAGGGTTTTCAGCTTTTCCATGCCTGAAAATGACTAGATTTTCTAATTTAGATTTTGAAATGTCAAAATTATACATTAATATTACTAGACGCTTATAGAAAAATTATTCGATTTATAGTTTATCGCATGTTTTATAACTTAAAAACAAGATGCAAATAGCGTTTACTAGCATTTTATTGTAATTTACTATGAAAAATTCTTGACCAAACACCTAAATAAAAGGCATTTGCAAGTTTGCCCTTTTATTGGCTTCTGGAATCCTTAAATGAATAATATTGATTTTTCTAAATACTCACAATTAGCTTTAGCTGCCAAAGCATGGCCGTTTGAACAAGCAAAATTAATTTTAGACAAAATAAAGCGTACTAAAGCCGAAATTGCGATTTTTGAAACTGGCTATGGGCCATCGGGTCTTCCGCATATTGGAACTTTTGGCGAGGTTGCGCGCACAACTATGGTGCGTAATGCTTTTATCACTTTAACCGAAGGTAAGATTCCAACTCGTTTAATATGTGTTTCCGATGATATGGACGGAATGCGTAAGATTCCAGATAATGTTCCGCAACAAGAAATGCTTAATGAGTATTTGCAAATGCCATTAACCAAAGTGCCAGATCCATTTGGAACTCATGAAAGTTTCGCCCATCATAATAATGCAAGATTAAGGGGCTTTCTTGATAGTTTTGGCTTTGATTATGAATTTAAATCAGCAACTGATTTATATTGTTCAGGGGCTTTTGATGAAAGCTTAAAACTCGCGCTAGTAAAATTTGATGATATTATGAAAGTAATGTTGCCAAGTCTTGGTGAAGAAAGAAGGGCAACTTATTCGCCATTCCTTCCGATTTCTCCAAAATCGGGCCGTGTTCTTTATGTGCCAATGAAGAAAATTAATGCCGAAAATGGTACAATTACTTTTGATGATGAAGATGGCACTGAAGTGACAATTCCTGTAACTGGCGGCAATACTAAGCTTCAATGGAAGCCAGATTTTGGTATGCGCTGGGCGGCTTTAGGTGTTGATTTTGAAATGTTTGGCAAAGATCACCAAACAAATTCTACAATTTATTCAAGGATTTGCAAAATCCTTGGTAAAGAAGCACCAGTTCAATTTGTTTATGAATTATTCCTTGATGATAAGGGTGAGAAAATCTCAAAATCAAAAGGCAATGGCATTTCGGTTGAAGACTGGCTTAAATATGCACCACAAGAATCGCTTTCTTTATATAATTTCCAAAAGCCAAAAACCGCTAAAAAATTATATTTTGATGTGATACCAAAAGCGGTTGATGAATATTTGGCATTTCTTTCTGCTTTCCATAAAGAAGACGCAGCCAAGCAGCTTGAAAATCCTGTATGGCATATTCACGCAGGCAATCCACCTAAAGAAGGCTCACCAATTTCATTTGCACTTTTACTTAATTTGGTGGCGGCGGCAAATGCTTCATCAAAAGATATTTTATGGGGCTTTATTAAGTCTTATTCACCAGATGCAAGCAAAGAAAAATATCCTTTGCTTGATAAATTAGCGGATTATGCAATTGCTTATTATCAAGATTTTGTTTTGCCGACTAAGAATTATCGCTTGCCAACCGAACAAGAGAAAAAAGCAATCCTAGAGCTTCGCGAAGTTTTAGTTTCGCTAGGTGAAACTAATGATGGCGAACTAATTCAAAATAAAGTGTTTGAAGTTGGAATGAATAATGGATTTGAAAATCTTCGTGATTGGTTCAAAGCCTTATACGAAGTTTTATTGGGTCAAGAAACCGGTCCAAGATTTGGAAATTTTGCCGCTTTATTTGG
>CAYUCW010000050.1:0-14419 GCA_964443435.1 uncultured Caulobacteraceae bacterium
GATTTGATTTCGTTAAAGATTTGAAAAAATAGTTTAAAGATTTTGAATAAACTAAAAATACGTTTTGCATTATTAAGACTTAAACAAGCAAAAAATTTAAGAAAATCATTACTTTAATTGCAATCCATAATTAACTTAATTTTTAAAGTCTTATTATATAGAATGCTTATGAAAAAATTCTTGAAAATATTAATACCTTGCATAATTTGTTCTAATCCAGTTTTTGCTGGCGAGATTAATGTTATAGTTACTGACGCTTCCAATAAACCCGTTAAAGACGCGGTTATATATTTCAATCCAAATGGTGGTGCACAGATAAGTGCTAGCGATAGAAAAGGGTCATATATTATGGCTCAGAAGAATGTTCAATTTACACCATTTATTTTGGCAATACCGCGTGGTTCAATAGTAAGTTTTCCAAATCAAGATAACTTTAGCCATCATGTTTATTCATTCTCTCCGGCGCAAAAATTTCAATTGCCGCTTTATGGGCGCGATATATCACGCAGTCAGAAATTTGATAATGCCGGCACGGTTGCAATTGGTTGCAATATTCATGACAAAATGAGTGCATATATTAAAGTTTTAGATACGCCTTATTTCGTTCAAACCAATGAGCGCGGCACAGCTCGAATTAATCTTCCTAATACTTCTGGAGAGATTATAGTTTGGCACCCATTACAAGCCGCAGCCAATAATGAAGTTAAGCAAGTTATTGACGCGCGCGCACCAAGTATTCTTAATTTTAAAATTAAAATTCGCCGCCTTGCAACAAGTGGGGGCGGCTATTAAGTCATGTTCAAAACACTTAGTAGCAAATTAACGATTACATTTGGTGCATTATTTGCGCTAGTATTATTATTACTTGCTGTAACGTCTTATTATGCAATTAATCACTATGCGAAAATTACCGTTCAAAATGAAATGGCGGCTACTTCAAAAGTTTTAGATAGGCTATGGCGGCAAAAATCTGAAAACCTTCAGGATAGTGCCGTATTATTGGCACATGATTTTGGCTTTCAATCCGCAGTCTCTACAAATGACAAAGCCACAATTGATTCTGCTTATAATAATATTAAAAATAGAATTAATGCTGACGAAGGATTAATTATTGGTCCAAATGGTGAAATTGTTGGCGGCAATTCAAAAGATATAGCCGCGATTGTAACGAATACACTTAATACAAGTGAAATAATCGGTCCAAAGAATGGTATTATTACTATTAATAACCAATCATTTAGTACGATTGCTGCGCCAATTCTTGCACCCAATTTAATGGGCTGGGTTGTTTTTGCTTCAAGAATTGATAAAAACGAAATGAAAGGCCTAGAGGATTTATCTTCTATTCCTTTATCGGCGAATATTGTTACTTTATCAGCGCAGAATAAATGGCAATTAGCGACCAAATCACAAAATAATTCCGCTAATAATTATGAAGATAACTTCTTCAATAAATTAGTTAGTAAATATTCTAATAGTAAAAAGGCAGAAATTGTAAAAGGCAATAATGGTTATAATATTATTGTTTTTTCACCACTTAAAACTTTTGATGAAACACAAAAAAGCGTCTTAATGCTGTCTTATCCATTAAGCGAAGCTTTAAAGACGTATCAACCCTTACTTGGGGCATTGTTCATCTTAGGATTTCTAAGCTTAATAACAATTGTATTATTATGCGGCTATCTTGCACGATCTTTAACACAGCCAGTTGCAAAACTAAAAGCAGCCGCCGATGCTTTAGCAATTGGAAACTCGCAACTTGTATCAATAGAAGGCCAAGACGAAATGGCTGGCCTTGCATCTGCATTTAATACAATGGCAATTTCAATTCGTGAGCGCGAAGCCGATATTAATTTTATGGCAAAGCATGATATAAATACTAAGCTTCCTAATCGCGTGGCTTCAGAAGAATATATTGCAAATTTAACTATTTCAAGCGCACAAAATACTATTTTGGTTACTTGTATTGAATTACAAAAATATGATCATTTGCGCAGTGTTTGGGGTTCTGACTTTGCGCATGCCGCCATTTTAAAAATAAGCGAAACGCTTAAATCATATTATAATAATGCATTTATTGGACGCAGCAGCGCAGATAGTTTAGTTATAATTTTACAAATCGAGCAATCTCAAAATGCTTATGAACTAGCAAAAGAAATACTTTCAATAGCGGAAGGCAGAGTCCAAATAAGTGAGCATAATTTCGATTTGCAATTAAGAATTGGCTATAATTATTATATAAATAAAGGTGCTTTTGAAAATTTCGAACATGCCAAACTAAATGCAAGAGAAATAATAGAGCGGGCAATAATCGCTTTAGATCAAGCAAAAGCAGGAAAACTTAGTATTGCACAATTTGATGATAAGATATTTGCGCAATTCGCCGATAAACTTAAACTTACAGATGACCTTCATATTGCGCTTGATAATAAATCTATTGAAGTGTTTTATCAGCCAAAATACAATTATAGAACCCAAAAAATTAATTCATGTGAAGCCTTAGTAAGATGGTTTCATAAGGAGCGTGGTTTTGTTTCACCTCAAACTTTTGTCGAGATTGCAGAAGAAACAGGATATATTGCCGATTTAACGCGCCAAGTTCTGTTAAAAGCAATTGAAGATCAAGCATCGCTAAAAGCACTTGGCTTTGATATTGATTTCAGTATTAATTATTCAGGTCTTTTATTATCTGATACTGAATTTAATAATGAGACACTACAAATTTGCAAAACTGCTAGTGGTAAAATTTGTCTAGAAATAACTGAAACAGCGGTTATTTCAGATCCAGAAATTGGTATTGCAGCTATCGATAATTTCCGCGATAATGGTATAGAAATTTCAATTGATGATTTTGGAACTGGCCTATCATCACTTGCCTATTTAAAACTTATTCGCGCAAATGAGTTAAAAATAGATAGATCTTTCATTGTTAATATTGACAAAGGGCAAAGAGACGCACTTTTAGTTCGCTCAACCATAGATTTGGCGCATGGCCTTGGCATGAAGGTTACCGCTGAAGGCGTTGAATCTGAAACTTCTATAAGCCTTTTGGCGGCAATGGGATGCGACATTGCACAAGGCTATGGAATTGGAAAGCCAATGCCATTTAATAATTTTAAGCAATTTATCGATAGCTTTAATTTAGATACGGGTGAGCCTAAGCAAAGCTTAAATAGCCCTATATCGACACAAGGATAAAATAATGAGAATTGCGATAATTTCTTTTATTGCATTTTGTAGTTTCGCTACGAATACTAATGCCCAAAATAATAATTCACAAAGCAGTTTTTTTGCCCCAGAAAATATTTCGGGTTGGGTTGATGTAAGATATAATTCAACAAATGGCGAAAAATCATGGCTTGATGGCGGTTTTGGAAAACTTCGCAATTCAGATAGGCTTGATAATTTCCATTTAGCCGAAGCGGCAATAGTTTGGACGCCAAGAATTTCAAATGATTTTACCGCTTATGTGCAATTACAACATACTACTGCGGCAGGCGGTGCAAGTGGAATTAATGAAGCTTATATTAAATATCGCCCTATTCCTAAATCAAATTTTCGTTATTCGGGACGTTTAGGTCAATTCTATCCACATATATCACTTGAACATGATGGGCGCGGCTGGACAACGCCAAGAACTATAACCCCTTCTATGATAAATTCTTGGATTGGCGAAGAAATAATAGTTAAAGGCGCGGAATTAAGCTTTGAAAACAAAATTGCCGAAAATACTTTTGGACTTACACTTGGTGCATTTAAAGCCAATGATACCGTAGGGACTTTATTAATATTCCGCGGATGGGCACATAATGATATAAGGACTTCATCAGCGCAAAAGCTTCCATTAACATCTGGTCCTGCTGGCTTTAAAAATATGTTTACTGCCCAAGCGAATTATAGCATTCCACTTACGGAAGTAGATGATAAAACTGGATATTATAGTCGATTAGACTGGAAATTGCCTCTGCCGATTGCTTTTAATGCCGAATATTATACTTCTAATGGTAACCCCGAAATTGTCATAAGAGGGCAATATGGGTGGGACACAAAGTTTCAAAACTTTGGTTTACAATATGATATAAGTGAAAATACACAAATTCTAAGCCAATATTTAAGCGGTACATCGGCTATGGGTTTTCTTTTACCAAGTGGCTTTAGAGACGCGGAAATTGCATATGAATCTGCTTATTTTTTAATTACTCATAAATTAGAAAATGAAATAAGGCTTACTGCACGCGCAGATATTTTTAGCGTTGATGATAAATCCTGGCTTAGAATCGATAATAATAATGAAGATGGGCAAAGCTATACACTTGCTTTGGCAAAACCTTTGAATAAAAATACGGAATTAAAACTTGAGCTATTAAATATTAAAAGCGATAGGCCAGCGAGAGAAGTTCAAGCAACTAAAGCAAAACAAAATCAAACTTCGTTTCAAGCGGCACTTAAATTCCATTTTTAAAAATTTATTTTAAAATTATTTGGAACCAATCCGCTTTGGTAAGGGCAACCAAGGCACCAAAACATAATGCAACACCATAAGGCACGGCCGCAGTGCCCCGAAGCATTTGTCTTAACCATTTGGGCTTTTTCGGAAGCCCGAATTTCTTAGCAAGCCTTCTTCCAACAATAAGGAAAAGTGCAATAATGCCCCCAAATATAGCGGTATAAAATACGAATAAATACATAGAAGATGCGCCAAGCCATAATCCTATTGGCGCAATTAGTTTGGCATCACCGCCGCCCCAAACGCCAAAATAAAATAATAATATACCAATTCCAAAAGCGATTGCGCCAACTATAAAATGGCTTAAAATCTGCTGCGGGCTTAGTCCTAATGGAATAATGAAAATTAGAAAGCTTAGGGTAAATGCCAAATTTAATTTATTGCTTATGGTAAAAGATATAATATCCGTAAATGCGGCATATAAAACAAAGCCACAAAAAACTATTGCCGCTATTATTGGAATAATATTTGAGTAATCCATAGAAAATTATTTCACATCATGATCTGGCAAGTCTTGCAAAGGTCTTGGCAAGGTTGGATATGGGTGCGTTTCTAGTAATTCACGCATTTTTCTTATACCTCTTGCCGCCTGAGATCTTGATTGACGCCACCAAAGCAAAGTTGTTGCCCCAACTGTGGCGATGATTAAAGGTATTGGCCCGAAAATCCATGCCCCAGCTGCAAGCGCAAAATAATAACCTCTCACGCCTTGTGAAAAGTTTGACATTGATGGCTCTATAATATCTGAAAGCGCATCAGCAAACTTATCAGCCGTAGCAGAATCCATATTTTCAGGAACTGCGCCAAATGCCGCCGCACAATAATTCATTTGCCTAAGCGCCCAAATAAAATTCAATAATCCACGCGATAAACAAATAAGGATCAAGCCAAGTTTTAATTGTAAGACTTCCCTTGTATTATGAAGCACATTTAAACTATCGACAATATCATTAGGAATTTGGCCCTCAAACAAAGCACCACCAACCGCCGCAAGAAGGATTAAACTTGCCGAAGCGAAAAATGAAGCGGAATTAATTGCATTGCCTAAAATTTGACTATCGAAAATACTAACTTCCCGCAAAGTCATTTCGCGCATCCAAGCAGAACGCACAATACTTAAGTCTTTTGCAATCAAACTATCATTATGTACGCCAGTTCGTTTGGTTATTGCTTTGATAAATGGCTCATAGCCAAGCCAACAAAAAACAAAAACTGCTATAGCGATTTGATCAATAAGAGCCATTTAAAACCTAAAATATTTTGAATACGAATCAATTGATAATCTGCCATATTTTGGAAGCATAAAATAGGAATTTTAGCTCTTTTACTTGTTTAAGACAAAATAAAAGGGCCTGCAAAGCAAGCCCTATATATTTTTTAAATTTAACTAATATTAGCGAGCGATACCAGTAGATACTGCTGCGAATTTAGTGTTAAGGTTAGTACCAAGAGTACCAAGAGTAGAGATAAGAACTACTGCGATTAAAGCTGCGATTAGACCATACTCGATAGCAGTTGCACCAGCTTCATTTTTCTTAATACGTTTAAATAAATTTTTCATAATATTCTCCAATTGCACACGGAAACGATTTTATTTGTTTCGTTGTTCCTGAAACACTTATAGATTATCTGAACTAATATTTAGTGTAAAAATAAGGTTTATATTTAATTAAAATAGAAATTACTAGAAAACTTATTGATTTTATTAGATTTTATTTTCAATTTATTTTGATTTAACTTGAAAACTAATTACAAATATTGAATTTATAGTCTTAAAACTTAAAAAGGCGCCCTAATAATTAGGACGCCTTTTAAATTAAATTCTAGCTAATATTAGCGAGCGATACCAGTAGATACTGCTGCGAATTTAGTGTTAAGGTTAGTACCAAGAGTACCAAGAGTAGAGATAAGAACTACTGCGATTAAAGCTGCGATTAGACCATACTCGATAGCAGTTGCACCAGCTTCATTTTTCTTAATACGTTTAAATAAATTTTTCATAATATTCTCCAATTTGCACACGGAAACGATATTTCTCTTTTTCGTTTTTCCTGTTACCCCTTATACAGATTGCAAACTAAGATTAAGTTTATGCTTATGGTTTAAAAATCGTAAATTGCATTTTTATCAGAAAAAAATTCAAAAAATCAAAAAAAGCATATTAAACAATATTTTAGCTAAATATTTTCAGATTCAGCTATATAAAATCAAAGCAAATATATAGATAAAATTTTATATATTTCCTAAAAATTAACTATTATTTCATCTGTCAGTGACAAAAAAGATAAATAATTATTGTATTTAATACCTCAGAGAACCGAAAATGAAGAATATTTCAAGATATTGTGCATCAATAGTATTATCTTTAAGCCTTGTTGGGACTTATTCATATGCGCACGGAATGAACCTTGAGATTGATCAAGCAAAATCTGTAAGACTTAATACTGCGGCGACAGGTATAGTAGTTGGCAATTCTGGTATTGCCGATGTTATAGTGCATGAGCCGAAAGTTTTATTATTTATCGGAAAGTCGGTTGGGCGCACAAATGTATTAGTTGTCGGTAAAGATGGCAAAACTATTTATTCTGGCAATATTAATGTAAGTGCATCTGAAGAAGAAAACTCACTTACTATACAAAGAGGCACAGATCTTCAGACAAATATTTGTAAAACACGGTGTGTACCAGTTGGCCAACCCGAAGCAAGCTCAGTTCCTTTAAGCGATTCATTAAATAGAGCGAAATTACGCTCTGGCTTTGCTGGTGGTGGCAATTAATTTATCTATCAAAGCAAATTTATTGGTTATATTAATATTTATGCAATCTGTTTTTGCTATAAAGAAGTATGGCGCAAAATATACCAAGTAAGTACAACTTGAAAAAAAGAAAAAATAGAGGCTCTTCGGCAGTAGAGTTTGCTATGATTGCTGCGCCTTTCTTTTTCTTACTATTTGCTATTCTAGAAGTAATGACAATCTTCATAATGCAAACAACTATGGAATCGGCTTTATCAACAGAAGCACGTAAAATTAGAACCGGTCAAGCGCAAAGCGGTTCAAGCCCAATCACACAATCGCAATTCAAAGCTAATATATGCACTAAGTTAATGGGTTTAGGTGATTGCACAAATCGATTATTTGTAATGGTTCAGGCCATGAATACCGCACCTGGCACGGCTCTGCCAACTCCTTGGGCAGATGGAAGCCTAACACCTGGAAGCGCCGACGATGAACCGTATCAAAATTCAACCCAAGGACAGATTGTAATCGTACGAGCATATTATATGTGGCCAATTATAACGCCAGGATTAAATGGTGTATTGTCAAATTATTCAAGCACTGCATTGGGCAATTATAATAGAGTTATAGTCGCCACTTCCGCATTCAAAAATGAACCTTTCTAAAGAATATATTATGCCAAATTTTGAAATAAAAAAATTAAATAATAAAGGGGTTTCAGCAATTGAATTTGCTTTGATTGCCCCTATTCTTATAGCTATGCTTTTTGGTGCAGTAGAAGCAACACAAGCCATTTCAGTTGATAGAAAAGTAACTCAAGCCTCCTCAACTTTGGCCGATATTGTAACGCAAAGCGCAACACTTGACTGTAATGGCCTTAAAGAAGCCTTTGCCGCCACAAGAGAAGTTATTTCTCCATATTCGGCTACTAATGCAAGCCTTCATATTGCCAGTGTTGCAATTGTCGATGCAGTTCCAAAAGTTGAATGGAGTAGAATGGTTGATAATGCCGGCGTCTGTACAAGTTCAACCCTTTATCCTGTTGGAACGCTTGTAAACATTCCTGGGACGGATGCGGGTGGAAACGCTATAAATCTTGTTACTGGTATGATTTCTACTGGCGGCTCTATTATTATTGGTGATGTAACTTTGCCATATACAAGTATTGGAACTTCATTCTTTCCTTCAAGTGTAAACTTGCAAGAAAGATATTTTCTAAAGCCAAGGATTTCCGATAAGGTTTGCTATAGCGGTATAACTACACCTGGTTGCTAATTAATATAATTCAAGCCCCATATATCTTATACTTATATCAATTTCTTTAAAATTTTCTTCTGGGTGATTTTGAACAAAACTATCCTGAATATAATTCCTCAGTGTTTTTGCATTTTTGGTTTCACCAAATAAAATAAGACCATTGATAGATATATTCTTTAACTCATCACGGGTTTTATTATCCTTTACATATTCATTTACAATATAAAATGAAAAATCATCAAAGGGAATTTTAATCCTTACCCATTTATCTTTATATTTATTTTGATCGATAGTTAAAATATAAAAGCTCTGATTGTCATTTTCTCTTAATGGGGCTTTATTTTTCTCATAAAAATTAAACCCAATATTAGCTAGCCCATTATCATAGCTTTCAATAATTTTTCTATTTGCAAAGCCAGAATATTTTTCAGTTAAAGTATCTATACTGGGAATTTTAGTATTTTTAGAATTAATTCTAATTTCAATAATAAAGTTTTTTACATCGCCAAATTTTAGATTTTGAATACCAACTCTTTCAATTCCATTAGAATGTTGTTGATGCCAATCAGAAGTCTTTTTAAGCAAAACCGCATTAAAATACGAAATATTTGGACAAGATTTATCTATTAAAGGCTTAAAATTAATATCATAAGCACTTGGAGATAGCGCAAGATTTTTATTTTTCTCTTTTATATGGTTCCAAGAACTAAGAGTTTTTATATTTTCGCTAATATATAAAGGTCTAATTTTATTAGATTCTAATAATGTATTACAGTCATTTATTTCGGATAACGAAAGTTTATTTGAAATTACAGAAGTCTTATCTTGATAATTTATACTTGTACAAGCGCAAAATATAAATGACAAAAATATAAAAGAATAAATTTTATTTAGTTTTTTCATAAGCTAATCATATACCAATTAATTTATTTATGAAACTATGATATTAAAGCATAAAAAAAGCCTTCCGAGGAAGGCTTATTTTTATTTAGTTTCAGGTAATTTGCGATTAGGGAAGCCATTTAACATATCCGAACGAACATCAGTTCTTCCAGATCTCATAGCAGGTACAAAGCCTTCTTCTACTAATGATACGTTTACGTCATATCCTCTTTCGCGCCAATATTCCTCGATTTTATTTTTTAACCTTCGAGCGCCATCATTTGTACAAAAATCACCGTCCATTACATTTCTCCATAAAATTGATTTGATGGGGGCTTTTAATACCAAAGGCATAAGTATTACAATAAAAATAATAATGAATTATAAGAAATGCTTAAAATATTAAGAAAACGACAAACCGCATATTGACATAAAATTGAATAAAAAAATCTATAAAAACGTTATCATGGGCAAAAATATTCTAAAACACATAATATTATAGCATAATATTTAATTAATCATTTTAAATTAATTAATCAATTGTGTCAAAATTGTGAAGTTTGTGACGCTCAAGTCTGCTATGCATTTTTGCTTTGCCAATTTTTAAAAATCTGCCTACAGACTATCGCAAGACATAAATAATTGTATTTAAACGTTATTTTTAAAACACGAATTAAAGATTAATAAAATTAATAAAGTTTATTTCTAATGTCACCGATAGACAAAAACAAAAAAGCCCCCATATTTTCATATAGGGGCTTATTAAAATTATCTAGAAAATACTAAGATTCTTCAGAATTTTCTTTTTCTGCTTCGGCTTTAGCGTCTAAATCTTCACCAGTTTCTTGATCTACTGCTTTCATTGAAAGACGGATTTTACCGCGATCATCAAAGCCCATAAGCTTGACTTTTACAGTATCGCCCTCTTTTACAATCTCAGAAACCGTAGCCACTTTACGCGGTGCAAGCTGTGAAATATGTACAAGGCCATCTTTAGTACCAAAGAAGTTTACGAATGCACCAAAGTCCATAACTTTAACAACTTTACCTTCGTAAATTTGCCCAACTTCGGCTTCATCAGTAATGCCTTTAATCCATTTAACAGCGGCATCGATTTGCGACTGCTCACTTGAAGCAATATTCACACTGCCATCATCTTCAATAGATACTTTAGCACCAGTTTTTTCAACAATCTCACGGATTACTTTACCACCAGTTCCAATAACTTCGCGGATTTTATCTGTAGGGATTTTGATTTGAACAACTTTAGGCGCATAAGCATTAACCGCACCACGATTTTCAGTAAGGGCTTTCGCCATTTCACCAAGAATATGTTTACGTGCATTATGAGCGCGCTCTAGAGCAACTTTCATAATTTCTTCGGTAATACCGGCAACTTTAATATCCATCTGTAGAGAAGTAATACCTGCCTCAGTACCAGCAACTTTAAAGTCCATATCACCAAGATGATCTTCATCACCAAGAATATCGGTCAATACTTCAAAGCTTCCGTCTTTATCAAGGATAAGACCCATTGCAATACCTGCTACTGGTGCTTTTAATGGAACGCCAGCGTCCATAAGTGCCAATGAAGAACCGCAAACCGTAGCCATAGAAGAAGAACCATTTGATTCTGTAATCTCAGAAACTAAACGAAGCACGTATGGGAATTGCTCTTTAGAAGGCAATACCGCCTGCATTGCGCGCCAAGCAAGTTTACCGTGACCAATTTCACGACGACCAGTTGCGCCCATTCTTCCAACTTCACCAACAGAGTATGGAGGGAAATTATAATGAAGCATAAAGTTTTCTTTTTGAAGACCCATAAGGCCGTCAACCATTTGCTCATCTTCTGAAGTGCCAAGTGTTGCCACTACAAGCGCCTGTGTTTCACCACGAGTAAATAGTGCAGAACCATGTGAACGCGTAAGAACACCAACTTCTGAAACAATATTACGAACTTTATCAACTGGACGACCATCAATACGACGGCCTTCTTTAACAATTGCTGTTCTTACGATATCGGATTCAATTTCTTTACAAACATCTTTGAAAAGAACTGCTTCAATGCCGTCTGGCTTTTCTTCACTTGCAACTAAAGCCGCTTCAGCTTCTTTTTTAGCAGATGAAATTGCTTCGTGACGTGCGCCTTTATCAATGATTTTATAAGCCGCATCGATTTTTTCACCAATAAGAGCTTTAACAGAATTATATTCAGCAGAATGATCTTCTGGTTCAAATTCCCATGCGTCTTTTGCCGCACGTTCAGCAAGATCGATAATCGCAGTAATTACTGGCTGAATTGCTTTATGTGCGAAAGAAACGCCGCCTAAAACAGTTTCTTCTGATAATTCATAGATTTCAGATTCAACCATCATCACAGCGTCAGCAGTACCAGCAACCACTAAATCCATATCAGATTCTTCAACCTGAGCGATCGTAGGGTTAAGCACATACTCGCCATTAATATAGCCAACTCTTGCGCCGCCAATTGGGCCCATGAAAGGAACGCCAGACAATGCAAGTGCCGCAGATGCCGCAACCAATGCCAAAATATCTGGATCATTTTCGCCATCATGCGAAAGGGTAGTAACAACTACTTGAACTTCATTTTTGAAGCCTTTTACAAATAATGGACGCACAGGGCGGTCAATAAGACGAGAAACCAAAGTTTCTTTTTCAGTAGGACGCGCTTCACGTTTGAAATATCCACCTGGAATTCTACCTGAAGCATAATATTTTTCTTGATAATTTACTGTTAATGGGAAAAAATCAGTCCCAGGTTTAACAGATTTTGCCGCTACCGCAGTAGCAAGCACTTGAGTATCGCCATAAGTTGCAAGTACAGAACCATCAGCTTGGCGAGCCATACGGCCAGTTTCTAAAGTAAGTTTGCGACCACCCCAATCGATAGTCACGGTTTCTATATTAAACATATCATTTCCTTCAAAAGATTTAAATGCCTTCAAATAAATCTTGTTTGGGGCTTATCCCCATCATATCCTGAGCTAACACTAAGTTAACCCATTGGCAAAATGCCAAAGTTTAGTGCCACCCCATGTGACACATGACCTTCATTTGATTTCATTTTGAAATCAATAGTTCCATTTAATTATTTTAAATGGAGTTTCACCAAAAAATATTGGTGAAAAAATATGACCCCGCCAAAGACGGGGTCAATATAATTAACGGCGTAAACCGTGTTTTTCAAGAATAGCTTGGTAGCGAGGTACATTTCTTGATTTTACATAATCAAGTAAACGACGACGCAAAGCAACCATAGTTAAAAGACCACGACGTGAGTGATTGTCTTTTTTATGCTCTTTAAAGTGTTCAGTTAAGTTTACGATACGCTCTGTAAGAATTGCGATTTGCACTTCTGGAGAACCAGTATCACCTTCAAATAAAGCATGTTCTTTAATGACTGCTTCTTTACGATCTTTCGTAATCGACATCTTGTTACCTTTCTTATGACCTATTGGTCATTATTTGAAAAAACGCGAAATGGCGCAAAATAGCCACCGCGTGCATCCCCAATGGCAATCGGAAGGTCATTAAACTTTGCCAGAACCGCCGCGGACATATCCACATCGGAAACTAAGCGCGGTTTACGAAGTTTTCTTAAATCATCCATTTGTGGTGGAAGTATAAGAATTTTTCGACCTTGCCGAAGGTCAAGAACCTCTGCCTCTTTAATGGCCAATACCGGGATGTCGTCCAGGGCGGTCTCAAAAGGTAGAAGTAATTGCAACGCTGGCGCTTCTATACACAATTCTTTCAAATTTTCTAGTGTTATTGCTGATTCTTGTTTGAATGGCCCAACCGAGGTTCTTCTTAAATAAGATATATAACCTTCGGCACCAAGTTTAAGCGCCAAATCACGCGCCATTGCCCTTACATAAAAGCCTTTTGCCGAACGGACTTTGAATTTCGCATATTCAATTGTGGTTTCTAAAATCTCAGCGGAATAAACTTTTACCTTGCGCGATTTAAGCTCTGGTATTTCGCCCGCTCTCGCCAAATCATAGCTTCTTTCACCATTAACTTTGATGGCGGAATATATTGGCGGAATTTGGTCAATTTCACCAATAAATTCAGGCAATATTGCTTCGATTGCTTCTAATGTTGGCCTTTTATCCGACACCGCAAGAGTTTCACCTTCGGCATCCAAAGTATCGGTAGATTTACCCCAAGTAACTATAAATTCATAAGTTTTATCGGCTTCCATTAAAAATGGAACAGTTCGCGTGGCATCGCCCAAAGCAATCGGCAAAATGCCCGATGCCAATGGATCAAGCGTTCCTGCGTGCCCCGCTTTATTGGCATTAAAAGCGCGCTTTACCCGATTAACAGCATCAGTTGAAGTAAGCCCCAAGCCCTTATCAAGCACAAGCCAGCCATGAATATCCAAACCGCGCTTTTTACGCACCCGATTTTTAGTCATTATTAGTTTCTTCGCCGATTATATCTTCGATTTTAACAGGTTTACGTTCTAAATCTTGCAAGACTTTTGGGTCTGACAAAAGACCATCGATTTTCATTGCAAAATCATAAGAAGTATCAGGAATAAATTTAAGTTTTGGCGTAAATTTACTATCAATAACTTTAGCAAGCTTGCCCCTTAAAAAACCGCTTGCATGATTTAAAGCTTTGGCAATGGCATCGGCATCACCTTCGGCAAGCGCGGATACAAAAATATTGGCATGTTTTAAATCTGGTGACATTCTAACTTCACCAATAGTGATTGAAACACCTTTTAAGGCAGGATCATGGATTTCGCCACGCGCCAAAACCTCAACCATTGTGTGGCGAATATTTTCACCGGCACGTAATTGACGCTGTGTCGGGCCAAGTGCCTCTTTGCTTTTTGAATTTGTTTTTTTCATATTCCCCTTCCGTCAAATTGCTTTGCAATTTGCCACCTTCCCCACTTTGGGGAAGGAGAAGTGCGCCACTTTCCCCGCAAATCGGGGATAGACGTTATAAACTACGTTTAATGATTTCGATTTCGAAGCACTCAATCAAGTCGCCTTCAC
>CAYUCW010000051.1:0-1451 GCA_964443435.1 uncultured Caulobacteraceae bacterium
GGCATCATACCAAGAACATTGCCTTTTTTATTTATTATTCCGGCAATATTATCAAGTGAGCCATTTGGGTTTTGCTTATATTTAAAGGCAATACGATTTTCGCCTTCAAGTAATTTAAGGGTTTCAGAATCTGCAAAATAATTACCTTCACCATTTCCAACCGTCATGGTGGCGTTGGTTTTGCCCTTATAGGCTTTGGTGAATATTGTATCTGCATTTGTGATTTCTAAATCAACATCTTTGCAAATATATTTAAGCGAATTATTGCGTAAAAGTGTGCCCTCAAGAAGACCCGCTTCGCAAAGAATCTGAAAGCCATTACAAATTCCAAGTATTGGCGTGCCGCGTTCAGCATGGCGCATAATCTCGGCATTAATAGGGGAACGAACCGCCATTGCACCGCATCTTAAATAATCCCCATAAGAAAAACCGCCAGGGACAACAATGATTTCTAAATCATCATCAAGATGGGTTTCTTTATGCCAAATCATTGAAACATCGGCATTTACGGAAGTTTCCAATGCAACCTTACAATCACGGTCACAATTAGATCCAGGATAAACAATAACAGCAGCTTTCATAAGTCTTGCTTTAATCACTTATGGCATAAATTGCAATGGAACAGGTAAGCTAAAACTATAATTTGTCATAAATGAAAATATAAGTTACTTAATATTAAATTTTAACCTTAAGAGGAAATCAATGCAATTTAAAAATTGGCTTTTAAACCTACATATAGTTTCAAAGCTTCTTGTTCTTAGCTTTGTGATATCTATTATATATTCGTTTTATACCTTCTTACCAATGGCAATGGAATTAATGAAATATCCCAACTTTGTAAGTAACTTACTAGTTAAATCTTGGACCATTGTAAGCGTTTTTACTTCTTCGGCGGTGTTTTTATTTTATGTAATAGTGCTGGAAACTTTAAGAAAAATAGATGCTCGGCTTGAAAAATGTATAAATAATTCAGAGATAGAAAATGAAAAATAGTAAATTAATGGTGCAAACCAAAATCCAATTAACTACAATTTTTCTTTTTGCAATTTGTGCAGTATTGGCGGTTTTAGCACATAATTATTCTTATATTGAATTTAATTTTAGCCATTATATTTTGATGTTTTTATCAAACCAAAAGTTACTTATTAAGGTAATTGCCTTTGCTTTTATTTTTGAATATCTTTTAAGAATATATAATAAACTAACGTTACTCGAAAAAATAAAAATTAAACGATAATTTTTACTTCTGGCCATCTATCCTGTATTGATTTTGCCTTTTTAAGGCGGTTTTCAGTTTGACCTCTAATTGGGTTAGGGCGCATTACCATATTGAAAACATCGTCAAGCCCAAATGGTGCGGCAATTGAGATTTCATCATTATCTTCAAGGCGCACCGCCACCGCATGGGCGTATGATAAATAACGCTCTAAGCTTTCATCGGTGTTTTTAAG
>CAYUCW010000051.1:1551-14238 GCA_964443435.1 uncultured Caulobacteraceae bacterium
ACTAATCGCCAATCAGGCAAGTTTGCGGCACGGCAAGTTTCAAGCACACACATTATTTTTGGGCTTGATTTAATTATGTTTATTAATTGGTTTTCAAGGGTCATTTATTCAAACTTATTTAAAGCATTATTGATTGTAAATATATTAAAAAAGGCCTTGGTTTCCCAAGGCCTTTGAATAATCAAATTATGGAAAAACCTATTTAAGCTCTGCACAGAATTTTTGAATTCTCTCACATGCCTTTGTTAATGCTTCGGTAGAAGTTGCATAAGAAATACGGAATGCAGGGCCAAGACCAAATGCTTCGCCATGAACAACCGCAACGCCTTCGGCTTCAAGAAGCTCTCTTGCGAAATCTTCGTCATTTTTAATCACATTGCCATTAGGTGCAGTTTTTCCGATTAAATCCGCGCAAGAAGGATAGACATAGAATGCACCTTCTGGAGTTGGGCATTTAATACCATTTGCTTGGTTAAGCATTGAAACTACTAAATCTCTGCGGTCTTTAAATACGGCGGCACGCTCTTTTAAAAAGTCTTGTGGGCCATTCAAAGCTTCTACGGCGGCATATTGCGCAATTGAACAAGGGTTAGAAGTTGTTTGCGAAGCCATATTGCGCATTGCATTAATAAGCCAAACTGGGCCACCCGCATAACCAATACGCCAGCCAGTCATAGCATAAGCTTTAGAAACACCATTACAAGTAAGGGTTCTATCATAAAGTTTTGGCTCTACTTGCGCGATTGTTGCAAATTCAAAGCCATCATACATTAAATGCTCATACATATCGTCGGTCATAATCATAACTTGCGGATATTTAAGCAATACATCAGCCAAAGCACGTAAATGTGCACGTGAATAAGCCGCACCAGTTGGGTTTGAAGGGCTATTTAAAATAACCCATTTTGTATTTGGTGTGATTGCTTTTTCTAATTCTTCTGGTGTGATAAGATAATTATTATCCGCTGTTGTTTTTACAAAAACTGGCGTACCATCACATAATAAAACCATATCAGGGTAAGAAACCCAATAAGGCGCAGGGATAATTACTTCATCGCCTTTATTAATAGTTGCCGCAAGTGCATTATAAAGAACTGGCTTTCCGCCCGGTGCAACCGAAATCTGTGCAGGCGTGTATTCAAGACCATTTTCGCGTTTGAATTTGGCAACAATAGCCGCTTTTAATTCAGGGATACCGTCAACATCTGTATATTTTGTTTTGCCTTCATTAATTGCTTTAATAGCGGCAGCTTTAATATTTTCAGGAGTGTCAAAGTCAGGCTCCCCCGCGCCAAGGCCAATAACATCACGGCCCTCAGCTTTAAGCGCACGCGCTTTTGCAGTAACTGCAATAGTAGCCGAAGGTTTAATTCTTTTCAAAGCATTAGAAGGTTCCACAATAATCTCCATTTTTTGTGGCGGAAAACTGTGCCCTCTATAAAGTTATATTATATATTTTGCAAAGAAAAGAATCCTATGGATTGCAGCAATTTAATTAATTTGCAGCTCTCATAAGTCGGTCATTTATAGCAATACCAATTCCCGTGCACGGAATAGGTGCAATATTTATGGCATTTGGCGTTAGGGCATCGGCTTTGCGCATAAAGCTATAAAGATTTGTCGCCGCTTCATTAAGGTTTGATGTTGGGGAAAGATTAAAATCACAATCCATTTCACCAAAGCCAATTAGGATTTCATCATTTTGCTTTGATGCTTGATTAAGGTAAAGTTTGGCCTTTGGTGAATAATGGCGTAAAAGCATTCCAGGCGATTTTGGGCTTTCATCATCCTTATCGGCAACCCAAACTTTTTCGCATAAAATCGTTTCAATTTGCTCTATGCTTACTGAACCATGACGCAATAATGTAACTTCGTTAAGTACTAATACAACCGTACTTTCAAGACCAATTTCGCATTTGCCGCCATTAATAATGGTTAAGTCACCAAGTTCTTGGAAAACGTCTTCGGCACTTGTTGGTGAAATGCTACCAGATAAATTTGCGCTTGGAGCGGCAATTGGCTTACCAAATTTACTTATAATTTCTTGGGCGATTTCGTGCTTTGGCATTCTTAAGGCAATTGTTTCAAGCCCTGCGCAAGCAAGATCTGAAACTTCACAATTTTCGCTTCGCGGGACGATAATTGTAAATGGTCCTGGCCAGAAAGCTTTAGATAGCTTAATCGCGTTTTCGTTGAAAACCCCATATTCCATTGCCATTTCAAGCGAAGTTACATGAGAAATTAATGGATTAAAATTAGGGCGGTTTTTCCTAGCAAATATTTTAGTAATTGCGGATGGATTGGTTGCGTCACCCGCAAGACCATAAACCGTTTCAGTAGGCAAACCTATAAGCTCACCATTTTTAAGGGTTTCAATTGCGTAATAAATATTTTCTGGTCTTGGGTCTAAAATCATTTGCCCAGTTATACCATTTTATTTATTATTTCAAATCTGCAATTATTGCTTTTGCGCTTTAAGATTAATATTCACTGTGACAGTCCTTGAAACCCATTCCGCATTAGCATCAGATTCAAGGCCAAGTTTTAAATTAATTCTATCAAGATTAACGCTTGAAGTCATATCGGCATTTTTGCCATTTATATTTAAAGTAAATGGAAGCGCTAGCTTATATTTAATACCTTTTATGGTTATAAACCCTTGCGCAATATAAGTATTTGCACCAGTTTTTTTAACACTATTTGATTCAAATCTTGCGTTTGGATGCTTTTTTGTATCGAACCAATCTTCTAATGGAAGATTATTTTTAGCTTCACTACTTGGTGTAATAATTCCATTTAAAGGAATATCGATTATTATATTTGATGCCGCAAGATTATTGGGATCAAATTTAATATTGGCATTAAAGCTATTAAATTTACCCTTAACCGTATTGCCAGCCCATAACGTTTGCCAATTAATGCTACTTGTAGCGGGGTTAACGCGCCAAATCGGTGCGCTTGTCTTGTTTGCCTGTGCATTTGCATTAAACACAGGTGCAACAAGGCCAATACTAACAAGGATAAGAAATAATAGCTTTTTCATTTTAATGCCTATTTTAAGAATGGTAGCATTCTTGATAAAACGCCATCTTTATCAATATATTGATGTTTAATTGCCGCAGCGGCATGAAGAACCATAAGAATAATTCCAACCCAAACTAATTTCGAATGGAAGAATTCCGCCACAACATGTAAAGGTTTTCTAAAGCTTAAATCACCCAAAGGTAATAATGGCCATTCAAAAGCACCCCATACCATTGTCGGAATTTTATAAGAACTTGTAGAAATTATTACCCAGCCTAATAAAGGAATGCCAATCATTAAAATATAAAAAGCTATGTGTGTAGCTTTCATAATTTTTAAATCACGGACAGACATTCCTTCAGGTGGGCTAGGTGGTGTTTTAACTTTACGCCAAAAGAGTCTGAATACTGATAAAAATAAAATTGTTATACCAACACTTTTATGTAATTGCATTCTTTCGAAAAGTTCTTGCCCTTTTAAATCATCGGTTGACCAACCAAGCCAAACCGCGAACCCTAATAAGAAAAATAAGGTCCAATGCAATAAAATTGCTACAAAGGTATAGTGTTTTTGGTTGGTCGTCATGATAGCCTCTATTGTTTAATTGCTTCTACTTCGATGATAACATCAATATTGTCACCAATCATTGGAATGAAATTATTCACGCCAAAATCAGATCTTTTAAAGCTTCCAGAAGCCGAAAATCCTAAAGCTGGCTTTTTAGCAAAAGGATGCTCTCTTCCACCGTTAAAGACAACACTTAAGCTTACTGGTTTAGTAACGCCATTAAGTGTAAGATTGCCATTCATTTTTCCAGTAACCGGACCAGTTTTTACAAGTGAAGTAGTTACAAAATTAATTGTTGGATTTTTTTCAGAATTTAAGAATTTTTCAGCAATTTCTTGGTCAAATTTTGGAAGGCCAGTCGATACAGATTTTGTTTCAATTGCGATATTTGCTTTTGAAGATGTAACATTTGCAGAATCAAAATCAATTGTGCCAGAAATTTTATCAAAGCGTGCAGTATAGTTTGAAAGGCCCATATGGGTTAAACGCCATACAACAGTCGTATGTGTAGGCTCAATATTATAAATACCTTTTGGCTGAGCCTTTAAACTTGCTTCGGTTGCGGTAATTTGAGTTAGTTTAAGCGATTGTGCATTACTTGTAACGCTTGCTAAACTTGAAACCGCTGTAAAACCAATAAGGCCAGCAATAAGTAGAGATTTTTTCATATTTAATTTCCTTTGCATTTAATAAGTAGCGTATATGATAATGATTATCAATAAAGAATATGTCAATTATAAAATTCGAATAGCATATATACGAATATGTATGCTAAATCAATTATAGCATGGTTTTATATACGATAATGTGACATTAATTTTTAAAGTTAAAATCATTTTGACCTTTTAAATTTACGATATAAACTAAGTTAAAAAAGGGAAGAAAATGCCGTATAATCCGCCTTTAAAAAATATGCTTAGTGCGCTTAAATCTAATGGTTTAAGTGACTTATTGTCAAATGAAAAATTCTTGGATTTTGATCTTGATTTGATACAGCAAGTACTTGAAGAAGGCGCGAAATATGCTTCTGAAATTGTTGCTCCCACTAATGCTAAGGCTGATAGGGAAGGGACAAAGCTTATTGGTAATGAAGTAATTGCTGCGCCTATTCTAGAAAAGCCATATAAAACAATGGTTGAAAATGGCTGGCAAGGAATAAGTATAGAACCCGAATTTGGCGGGATGGGTTTGCCTAAATCAGTGGGTTTGGCTTTTTTTGAAATGTTATCTTCCTCAAATCTGGCATTTTCACTTGCCCCAATTTTAACATCGGGTGCGATTGATGCAATTTTAACGCATGGAAATGACGCGCAAAAGCAAGAATATTTGCCAAAGCTTGTGTCTGGTGAATGGTCTGGAACTATGAACCTTACCGAAAGTTCCGCAGGCTCTGACTTAGGGTCTATGACTACTAAGGCAATAAGAAACCAAGATGGAAGTTTTAATATTATTGGGCAGAAAATCTATATAACCTGGGGGGATCATAATTACGCAAGCAATATTATTCATCTCGTATTGGCAAGAATTGAAGGCGCACCCGAAGGCGTAAAAGGCATTTCATTATTTATAGTTCCAAAATTTTTACCTGATGAAAATAATGAGTATAATATAAGAAATGATGTGGGCGTGCTTGGCCTTGAACATAAGCTTGGAATTCATGCAAGCCCAACATGCGTTATGGGTTTTGGACAAAAATTATTTGGCGAAAATGGTGCAAAAGGCTTTTTAATAGGTTCTGAAAACAAGGGTCTTATGGCAATGTTCACTATGATGAATGCGGCAAGGCTTTATGTTGGTGCTCAAGGAATGGCGATTGCCGAGCTTGCCACTCAAAAAGCGGAAGATTATGCAAAAGAGCGTGTACAGGGTAAGATTTATAATCAAACAAGTTTAGAAAAACTGCCTATAATAAATCATCCTGATGTTAAACGTATGCTTTTGGAAATGAAGGCAAAAACCAAGATTGCACGTTTAATTTGCTATCGCACCGCTATTGAAGCCGATAATGCAAATATAAAAGAAAATGCAAAAGAATTTGAAGGGTTTTTAACACCAATTGCCAAAGCTTATTCAACCGATATAGGGTCTGAGGTTGCAAATCTTGGCATACAAGTTCATGGCGGTATGGGCTTTACTGAAGACTGTGAAGCGGCGCAATTCTTACGAGATGTCAGAATTACCCAAATTTATGAAGGCACAAATGGCATTCAAGCGATTGACTTAATAGGTCGTAAAATGGCGCTTGATAATGGCGCGACATTTAAAAACTTCGTGGGAGAAATTAAAGCATTTTTATCAAAAACTGAAATCACTAATCCAAAGCTTAATGACAGGTTAGAATTATTAAATAATGCGACAAATTGTCTGCTGGAAATAGGGGAACATATAATTGCTTGTCAAAATTCTAATAATACTGGAAATGCTTTATTTAAGGCCAATAGTTTTTTAAGAATGGCGGCGGAAATTATTGGTTCTTATTTATTAATAAAAGAAATTTGTTTTGAAGAAGAATCTGGTGAAAAAGCTTTAAATTCAATTTGTTTATTGGATTTTATTTGCGATAATTATATTCAAAGCCATATAAATAATTCGAAAGATTTCATAGGTTTAAATGCTGAAAAATACGATTATGATTTCAATTAATAATAGGCGCTGATTTAAATATTTATAAAAAAATTTATAACACATTTTAGATGTAGTTAGAATATTTTGTTAAGTTTTCTATAGTAATAATTATTGTTATGACAAGCGCTGAACCAAATATTCTAAATTTCTTGATTGATGAAAGCGATGACGCTTGGAAAAGTCAATCTCGCACTAGAGCTGCCTTGCTTAGAAGGCTTCAAGATGTAGTAAGTCTTCCTTCATCACAGATTAGCCCGCAAGAGCGTCATATGGCTGCTGACTTGCTAATAGAGATGCTAAAAGATTGTGAAACAAGTTTGAAAGTTAGATGCTCTGAACGTTTAGCGTTACTTTCCGAAGTTCCGGCAATGTTATTACGTGTCTTATCAAGGGATGATTTTGAAGTCGCAAGACCATTATTAGAAATTTCAAATTCTTATAATGATTCAGACTTAATTTCGATTATAACAAGTAATAATATTCCACTTCAACATTTACTTTTAATATCAAAAAGAAGACATGTTTCTGAAACTGTTAGTGATGCTCTTGTGAATACTGGAATTCCTGACGTAATTGAGCAAGTTTTAATGAATGAAAATGCGAAATTTTCACACCCTAGTCTTGATATTGCCACAAGCATCTCAAAGACGCATAATAAAATTGTAGAATTATTATTAAAACGTAGAGAGCTAAGACCTTCGCAAGCCTTAACAATGTTTTGGTGGGCAAGTAGTGAAAGCCGCAAATTAATTTTACAAAGATTTGCCGTAGAGCGTTTAACAATGCTTGATGCAGTAAAAGATATATATTCAAAAGCCGCTGAAGAAAATTGGCAAGATCCTTTAGTAAGAAAAAGCCTGCAATTTATCGAGCGTCGTCAAAGAAATCGTGGTGCCGCTTTAAAAAGCCCTCATGGAAGTCTTGAAGGGGCGATTGACGCGCTTGAAAGACAATTTGATACTGAATTATTTAAGGAAATCAGCTTCCTTTCCGGCGTAAAGCCCGCATGTGGCGCGCAAATACTTTCTGATCCTGGCGGCGAAGCAATTGCGGTTTTATGTAAATCTGTAGGTCTTAAAAGAAGAGATTTTAGAAGGCTATGGAAAGGCTTGAAGCGTCCAATCGGTACGGAAGAAAATGAAGCAGAAGCTTTTGTTCGTGCAAGCTTTATTTATGATACGCTTTCAACAAATAAAGCCCAAACGGTTGTCAGGTATTGGAATTGGTCTTTAACCTCTGCAATGTCCCCCATCATTGCGGCAAAACTTGACGGCGAAAGTGATGAATTTTCAGTTGCGACCCAAGTTTCAAAACTTGTATTTGGAAAGCAGAACTAATATAATGGGTCAAATTCCTAAATATTAGTAAATATTTAAAAAGCATACACAAATATAGATTTTCTAGCCCCAAATAAATAAAGTATCGTTTCGGCAACGTAATGAGTATTTGCAGTAAAATTCAATTTTTTTTGCTTAAAAGTGAGCTAGACTCTTGCGCGATTCGCACCAAATCACCGATAAGAATCACTAGGGACTTATTGGGGAATAATAAAAGTGTCAGATTTATATTCGCAACTCATATTAGCGGAGCAGAAATTTTTATTTGACGTTTGGAAAGCTGCTTCAGCGGGGGCACAAATGCCAAGCCGACAAAGCTTCACACCCTGTGCATTTGGTCCATTATTACCTTATGTTTCTTTATTTGAATTTAATGATGAGACGCATGTTCCGCGCATAAGAGTAGCGGGTTCAGCTTTAAAAATGGTATTTGGCGCAAACCCTGTAGAAGAGCTGATGCGCACCGGAATTGAAGGCGCATTAGATACAATCCTTCAAGTTAAAACCGAGAGAAAGCCTGCTTTTGGTACAGCTCAAAATTATGGAATTGGTAAAAATACACAAACTAGAGTTTGGATGCGACTTCCACTTGGAACAGGTGATAAAGTATGTTCTGTAATTGGTCTAGACCTTACTATGAATGGATCTAGATTGCCAAATTGGGCATATACAAATAAAACTGCATAGTTAAAATTGTAAACTGATAATTTATACCTGTAATAATAATCAGTATTTGTTGGATAGATTTTTTGTAATCCTTAGGCCTCAAGCCCGCTTTATAATGCGGATAGAGGTTTTAAATGAATATATTTACAAAACGAAATAAACAGATTCAAAAACAAGAATTACAATTAATTATTAATGACTTTGCAACGGCACGCATTGTTTGTGAAATGGTGGCTTATGCAATGGCTATAAATGACGATTTATTGACCGAAGGACGTGGCTCTCAGCAGCATGCATTTGCAAGACAAATATCTATGTATTTAATGCACACTGGATTTGGATTATCCTTATCAAGAGTTGCAAGTGCATTTGCCAGAGATAGATCAACTGTATCCTATGCTTGTCACTTTATTGAAGATAAAAGAGATAATGAAGAATTTGAAAGTTTTATAATTGATCTTGAAAATATAATAAAGAATGTTTCTGAAATTCAAAAATATTCTTTAGCCAGCTAAATTATTAGCATATTCAAGAATTTTATTCGCCATAGATTTTAAACCATTTGCACGGTTTGGAGTTAAAGCCTCTTCAAGTGCAAGGCGTTTGAAAACATCTTCTGGATTTAATCCTAAAATATCTTTAGGCGAAGCATCAGAATAAATCGAAAGCATAACGCCCAATAAACCTTTAACTAGTGTAGAGTCAGAGCCACCTTTAAAATATATTCTATCATTCTTAAATTCAGGAATAAGCCAAACCTGTGAGGTGCAGCCTTTTACTTTAAACTCATCGGTCATTTGCGATTCGCTTAAAGGCTCAAGATTTTTACCAATATCAATAATATGGCTATATTTCTCTTCCCAACCATCTAAAAAAGAAAAGTCACTTTCAATTTCATTTAATCTTGCTTCAAGAATTGTCATTAATTACCTATATAGTGAAATCGCAGTTATAATTCCCCTATTAAGGGAAGTTGGGCGAATATTTTATTGCTTTAGTTTATAAATTCTTCTTTGGCTATGAATACAAGCATCAAACTATTTAATATTATAAAACAATTTTGGAAGCGTTTTACCACTATAATTACGCCAAATGGTTTTAGTGTGTCAAAATTAAGTACAAGTCTAATAATAATTTTATTTGCAATATTATTCTTTAGATTATTTTCAACATTCAAGTTTGAAAACTTTTATGTAAACTTACTTTTCCTTATTATTGTATTGGCATTTCTTGCAATATTCATGTTTATTTTCTATAAAAAGAAAAATAAATATAATCTAATCAATATATTAATAGTAATTATTGCCAGCTTACTTGGTGGTATAAATGGTGGGATTTTTGGCTCTTCTGCATCCGTAATACTTTGGCCAATTATAATTGCTTATTTCTTTAGGCTTCCAATAGTATTATCGGTGGTAAGTTTTATTCTTACCTTCGTAAGCATAGGCATACTTCATTATATAATACCTGAAAAACTGCCTTTGAATTTAGATGTATATTTTAATGTATTATCAAACGGCATTTCAATATTCCTTATAAGTATTGTTTTGAACTTAGGTTCAAATGCAAATCCAAAATTTAATGAAGAAATAATAGTCGCCAAAAAAGAAATAGAAGAAGTAAAAGCCAAATCACAAGATAGAACACGATATATAGCAGAACTTAGCCATGAAATACGCACTCCTTTAAATGCTATACTTGGCTTTACGGATACAATGCGTGAAGAATTATTTGGAAAGCTACAACCGCAATATAGAGAATATGCAGAATTAATCCATTCAAGCGGTACGCATTTATTAGATCTTGTCGGTGATATTCTTGATTTATCAAAAATTGAATCTGGCAAGTATAATTTAAATTTAACAAAAATCGATTTGGTGAATACTATAAAATCGTCACTTAAAATGATGGAAGCAAATGCAAGAAAAGCAGGCGTAAATCTTTATATTTATGGCGTTTCACCGGTTTATTGCTTTGCTGATGAAAAATCTATTCGTCAGATAATTTTAAATCTTATTTCAAACTCTATTAAATTTACTGATGCTGGCGGTAAAATCGAAGTCCATGTTTATGAAGATATTGAAAACGCCTGGATAGATGTAAATGATACAGGTCGTGGACTTACACCTGATGAATTATTACTTATTCAAGAGCCATATAATAGTACTGATGTTACTGAAAAAGGTATAAGAAGTACAGGTCTTGGTCTTGCCGTTGTAAGAAGGCTTATTGAAATGCATGGCGGTGTTTTCACTATTAATTCGCAAAAGAATATAGGAACTTATATAAGCATTGAATTAAAAAAGAATAAGACTTTATAGTTCGGCGCCATGCGCGAATGCCGGTAATAAGTCGCCGACTTCCACAATATATATTTCTGTCTTGCCGCTTCTTCGTAAGACTTCGATTTCAAAGCAATCTCTTGGATCTAATAATAAAAGCTTTCTGGTGGCTTCATTTGAAAATAATGCCTGACTTCCAATATTTGGTTTGCCAATTACTTTTTTCTTAGTGCTAGCAGGATTCAGTCGGGTAGCAGTATAAATATCAGTTCCAATGCGTGGGGCAGGCTTAAGATTAGTATTAGAAACTGGAAGTCCAATTTTAGCTGCATTCCTAAGGAAAATATGCGCCGAAACCATATCAGTATCTGGTATTTCAATGCCAAATGCCAAGCCTTTTTCCACTAAAATAAAGCCTGCTTTGGCATTATTATTTAAATCCTGCCAAGTGCGCCAATTATCAACACCGGCACGCGATGAAACCCAAATCCTGTTTGCGCCTTTATGATTAATCATTAATTGCGCACGCCAAGCAATATGTGCTTGCTTGATTCTTTGGGCTTCACTAGTAACTTTTGGATTTGTGCAATGATAATCTTTCACGCCATTTCTTGCTTGGTTAAATAAAAGATTAACCCTTGATGTAGTTGTTCCGTTTGTAAGTAATTGTCCGCGAGATTGCATCATAAATGCATTTACTGCTCTTCGTTGATCTGGATCAAATAAGTTGCACCGATTATCCAAAGCCAGAACCGCAACACGCTCGGCGAATGTTCTTTCAATATTATTCACTTGGGAGCTTGCAAAACTAGGCAATAATGAAAATAATATAATTGAAGCTAATATAGAAATGTATTTCATAACTAATAATAACAAGCTATACTTAATTAGTTCTAAAAGAGATTATATTGATTAAAGATTTAAAAACAGAATTTTGGGTAAGTGCCTTAATAAGACGTGCCCAAATTGGCGGTGCAAATGCTTATATTATGCATAAGGGCGACATGGACGCAGGTTCAGTTTTAATAAAAATAAATAATCTGCAAAATGAAATTAAATTACTTGCCCCTTCAAGGAATATAAATGGCGATTTAATTTTTGTTGATTTGGCAAATCAAATAATAAAAGATACAGATGATTTACCAAAAGAAGTGCAAATCGATAATTATACAAATAAACGTGTATCACAAGATAGAGATTTATGGATAATTGAAATCGAAGATAAAGAAGCTAGAGATTTTTTAATAGAAAAAATTGAATAAAATTTTCAAAATATAGAAAAAAATTAACTTTATACTGATAATAATTATAAAACGGGAGCGTATATTGTTATTTCTTTTAAATGATAAAGTATTTAAAATTGCTGATGGAGCTAGCATTATGAATGAAGCTGGACTTCCTATGACATTTGCAACTAAATCAAGCGTTTCCCAAATAATAATAGCAATACAAACTGCATTCATGGAATGCCCTGAATTAATAACTAAAGAGCCTGTGAAAGCTGCGGCATTATGTTGGGTTTTAAATTCAAAGTCCAAAGCAAATTGCGCGATGTTTGTACCATCGGTTCAAAAACTTAAATCGCCATCGCAAATTGCGTATCGTTTAGCAAATGTGAATTTAACACTACTTGGCACTTTAAATGCTATGCAAGAGCAGGGCAGATTAACCCCACGCGTTATAAATGAAAATGTTTGGTCAAAAATTGCTGCCTAAAGCCAGTTAAAACTAAAATTTAAATATAGGTGAATCATAGGATTGAACCTTTTATGAAAAAGGGTAAAAGGCACTTTATTATATAAAGTGACTATTATGAGCCTGATTGAAAACGAAACCAAAAGACGCAGAACTTTTGCGATTATTTCCCACCCTGATGCTGGTAAAACAACATTAACTGAAAACCTACTTTTAACTGGTGGTGCAATTCGTATGGCAGGTGCAGTTCGTGCGCGTGGTGAACAAAGACGAACTAAATCAGACTTTATGAATATTGAAAAAGAGCGCGGAATTTCGGTTTCTTCTGCGGTTATGACTTTTGAGCATAGAGATAATATTATTAATCTCCTTGATACCCCTGGACACGAAGATTTCTCAGAAGATACTTATCGCACTCTAACCGCCGCCGATGCCGCCGTTATGGTTCTTGACGCTGCTAAGGGCATAGAGCCGCAAACTTTAAAACTATT
>CAYUCW010000052.1:0-3854 GCA_964443435.1 uncultured Caulobacteraceae bacterium
TCTCTATTCCAACCAATGCACGTGCATAAGATTTTGCGCTAAATGGTCTTAAGTCGCTTACTTTTTCGCCAATCCCGATAAATCTTATTGGTAGGCCAAATTTTTGGGTAAGTGCAACCAAAACCCCGCCTTTTGCCGTGCCGTCAAGTTTTGTCATAATAAGCCCTGTTACACCTGCGGCTTTGGTAAATGCTTCGGCTTGCGAAATTGCATTTTGACCCACTGTTGCATCAAGCACAAGCCAAACTTCATGGGGCGCGGTTTCATCTTGCTTTTTTATTACGCGAATAATTTTTTCAAGCTCTGCCATAAGTTCAGTTTTATTTTGCAAGCGCCCTGCGGTATCAATAAGCAATATGTCCTTATTTTGGGCTTTGGCTTTTTGTAGTGCTTCATAACAAAGACCTGCCGAATCCGCACCCGTTTCTTTGGCAATAATATCTACACCTGCACGCTGTCCCCAAACAATTAATTGTTCAGAAGCGGCGGCGCGGAATGTATCGGCGGCGGCAAGCATAATATTATGCTTATTATCAACAAGATTTTGCGCAATCTTACCAATTGTCGTAGTTTTGCCAGAGCCATTAACCCCAACAAACATAATTACTTTTGGCTCTGCACCAATCCAAGGATTGTCATAGGTTTCATATGGAAGTAGCATTTCTTCGACAATGATTGCCAATTCCTCGCGAATGCCATCAGGCGTAATATCTTTATCAAAACGTTTTGCAGCGATTTCACTTCTTATTTTGCGCGCGGCTTCTACCCCTAAATCTGAAAGAATTAATAATTCTTCCAATTCATCAAGCGCATCTTCATCAAGTTTTGATTTTGTGAATATTGAACCAATGCCACCAACAAGTTTTTGTGAAGAGCGCTTTAAGCCTTCAAAAATTCCTTTTTTTTCGCTGATTGTTTCTTCTATTATTTCAGGCTTTTGGGCAATTAAAAGATTTGGAGTTATTTCTGGCTGGGTTTTAGTTTCTTCAATTGATTTTTCTTCAATAGTTTCACTTAATTCTATTGATTCAGAAGTTTCAATTATTTCTGGTATTTCAATATTTTCAGGCTCTAAAATAGTTTCAGGGGCTTTAACAGCTTCTTCAACTGCTATTTCTGATTTAGGTTTTTTAAATAATTTGCCCCAGCCAAACATGCTAATTCCTTTATTTATAAGCCATATATCCTTATTGCCTAAAATCTTCAAATAAAATTGCTTTAAAAGAAAATGTCGTAACACTTGCAAGTTTCCATAGTTTTATTAAACTTTAGGAGAGGAAACAAAATGCAAGATAATAATGGCTTAGACGATAATAGCGCCAATAAACCCCCTGAGTTTTGGGAATTAATGGCACAAAGCATTGATAGAATTGATACAATGATGCCGCAAGCCGTTGCACTTGGAATTAAAACTATATCAATTACCAAAGCCAAAGCAAAAAAAGAAATGGCTTGGCGTGAAGACTTGGTTGGTGATGTGGCAAATGGCATAATTGCATCGGGTGCAGTTGTTACATTAATTGACCATACTTGCGGCTCTGCTTGTTCTGCGGCCTTATCTGAACCAGTACCACTTGCCACCCTTGATTTGCGCGTAGATTATTTAAGGGCCGCGCCCAAGGGCCTAACAATTATTGCCGAAGCCGAATGCTATAGGCTTACAAAAAATATTGCATTTGTAAGGGCAATCGCCAAAACCGGTGAAAATCAAGACGATATTGTCGCAATTGCACAGGCAACTTTTATGCTTACCCCTGAAAAATCATTCAAGGCAAAGGAAAAATAGATGCAAGAAGCACTAAAAAATATACTTGAATCAATTCCTTATTGTAAGCATTTAGGGCTTGTTTCTTCATTTGAAAATGAAACCCTTATTTTAAAAATGCCATTCAAACAAAGCTTAATTGGTAATCCATTTATCCCCGCAATACATGGTGGGACTTTGGCAGCGCTTATGGAAATTACGGCGATCTGTGAATTACAAATTGCGCTTAAAACTGAAAAAATGCCGAAAACAATAAATGTTTCTGTTGATTATTTGCGTTCTGGCAAGCCGATTGATACATTTGCACAGGCTAAAATCTATAAATTAGGACGCAGAGTTGTAAATGTCGAAACTATTGCTTGGCAAACGGAAATAGAAAGACCAATTGCCAAACTACAGGCGAATTTCTTAATTGCCGAAGAATTAGTCTAAGACACATTCACTTAATTGGGTATTAAATTTATCCGCCCTTGCCGCAATATTTCTTGCAAGTGCAGAAGGAGCGGCGCCACTTCGTCTATAGCCGCCCTCACCCATTTTATAAGCCATATATTGACGCGCTACATCATCTAAATCTATTTTTAGACGAGTACCCATTGTATTGAAATGCCAACCTATAAAATGTGCTGAATCATTGAAATCAGTACGCGAAGCATCTGGCATTCCTGCTGATTTTTTAAACCAATTCCAAGTTTGCGGATTTGATTGGGCATAGCCATAATTCACGCCATTTGATGCCGTCGCGCGAAACCTTGATTCTTGATCTATTATTGCAAGGATTGCCCCGCGCGATATATTCCATTGCATTGAGGCTTCATCAAGACCAACCACCCATTCCGGGTTAGATTTTAAAAGCTTACAGGCATCGGAAGTTTGTGCCTTCGCAAACAAGGGCATTAATAAAAACAATAATATCAGGAGTGCTTTTGACAAGTTTTACAATCTTTATCTATCGCAAGTTTTACCTTACGCATACTGGTTTTAAGGCCATCATATAACATAATTTGCCCCAATAAGCTATCACCTGCGCCCGTTATAATTTTTAAGGTCTCAATTGCCATTAAAGTGCCAACTACACCCGCGAGTGCACCTATTACCCCCATTTCGCTACAGGTTGCGGCATTAGGGGGAATTTGCGGTACAAGGCAATTATAACAGGGCCCTTTGCCTTCTCTATAATCAAATGCCGCAACCTGCCCATCAAATCGCCCAATTGCGCCCGATATAAGGATTTTATTTAAATCAAAAGCCGCTTTATTTACTATAAATCTGGTTTCAAAATTATCACAGCCATCAATTATAATATCGGCATCTTTTAAGAATTCACAGGCATTTTCGGCATTTATTCTTTCATTAATCGCGATTATTTCGATTTCATCATCAAGCGCATTTAAAGTATTTTTTGCGGTCTCGGCCTTTGGCTCTCCTATATCATTGGTTTTGAAAATAACCTGCCTTTGAAGGTTTGATAGTTCGATTGTATCATTATCAATAATGGTGATTTTACCAATTCCTGCCGCCGCAAGATAAAGTAAAACAGGGCTTCCAAGTCCGCCCGCACCAATAATTGCAATATGGGTATTGGCAATAAGATTTTGACCATGCCCGCCAATTTCCTTTAAAAGAATATGCCGTGAATGGCGATCTATTCGGGCCTTTTTCATTTATTATTTTCCGCTAAAAAATCGCCCGCCATATATAAAGAACCGCATATAAGTATAAGCGGATTATTATATTTGGCAATTGCGGCTTCTATGGCTTCGAAAATACTATCCATTGGACTTGCATCTATGCCTTTATAATTTGCAAGCTCAGACAGCTCCAAAGGGTCATAAGAATTCAGGCTTGAATTAATTGGCACTGTATAACAAATTGGTTTCAAACCCTTAAAAGCGTCAAAGAAACCTGAAGCATCCTTATTATTCAAAAGCCCTGCTATAAGAATAAATGGGCGATTATTAAGCATTTTTGAAATGGCATTTGCAGCAGAGATTGCGCCATGCGGATTATGTCCGCCATCAAGAAATATTTCGGCTTTATCGCCAATAATTGCTTTGGCTTTACCGCTTATAATTGGTTGCATCCTTGC
>CAYUCW010000052.1:3954-5440 GCA_964443435.1 uncultured Caulobacteraceae bacterium
TGTATTTTCGCGCATAATCCCTGATTTTTCGAGTGCGATTTTAACAATATTATCACCCAAAAATTCTTTATGATCATAATCAACAGGCGAAATTAAACAAAGACGTTTTTTATCAATCGCATTTGTGGCATCAAGTCTTCCGCCCAAACCAGTTTCAAGCAATAAATAATCGGCCTTGTTTTCACTAAAAGCCAAAAATCCAGCTAAGGTTTCAGCTTCAAATATTGTAAGCGGAATATTTTTCGCAATTTCCTTTGTAATATTCGCGTATTTTAATAATTCTTCTTCGCTAATTTCATTGCCTGAAACGACATATCTTTCATGAATATGTACTAAATGAGGTGAAGTATAAACATGGCAAGTCTTGTTTTCAGCTTCTAGCATTGCCCTTAGAAATGCAAGCGTAGAGCCTTTACCATTTGTCCCCGCAATATGAATTATGGGCGGAAGATTATCTATATTAATAAGCGGAGATGAAAGAGCCGCCTTCATTCTATCAAGTGATAAATCAATGACACGCGGAAAAGAATAAAATATTTCGGCCGAAGTTTGCATAGGCTTTTATAAGATAATTCAATCTTATAAACAAACCAAGTTTACATAATACTGAAGTTTATACTTGACTATTTATCGCCGTCATTATACTGAAGTATAAACTTTAGTGTGGAGCATAAAATGCATTTAGTTTTTGATACATTTGAAATAATTGAAAAATTCAAAAAGCCAAAAGAAAAAGTATTTGCGGCGTTTGCAAATGCGGACCAAAAGAAAAAATGGTATGGTCATGATATAAGTAATGAAGAGTCCGCAAAAAAATTCACTTCGGATTTTAAAGAAGGTGGTAAAGGCTATAATTGTTTTACCGTGCCCGCCAATGAATATATGCCTGAGATGTTTATCGAAATGAAAAGCACTCATCAAAAAATCATTGATAATGATACTATTATTGTAACATATGAAGGCTATGCCAATGGAAGCCTTTTTTCGGTTTCAATTACAAATTTTCAATTTAGTGATGAAGCCAATGGATGCAGTTTAAAACTTACCAATCAAACCACTTATCTTGAAAATGCCGATGGCCCAGAAATGCGTAAAATGGGATATACAGAACTTATGAAAAACCTTCAAAATTTGCTTAATCAAGATGCAGCTTAATATAGAAAAGTCTGAAAAAGTTTTTCATGCTATGGGCGATAAAATGCGAAGAAAAATCCTTTATCGCCTTATTGAAAAACCATGCTCAATTAGTGATTTGGCAAATCCACTTAATATAAGCCTAACTGCGGTTAATCAGCATATAAAAATTTTGGAAGAATCCGAACTTGTGCAATCAAAAAAAATTGGGCGCAATCGGATTTGTGAATTCAATCCCGAAGGCTTTGATTTTATTGCATTTTGGACAAAGCATCAAAAACAAATGTGGCAAAATCGTTTTGCAGCTCTTAAAAATCTTCTTGATGAAGAATAAGCCGTTTTTATGCGGCTT
>CAYUCW010000052.1:5540-7187 GCA_964443435.1 uncultured Caulobacteraceae bacterium
TTTTATGCGGCTTTTTTCTTTGGATTAAGCATTGCAAGTAATTTGCCAAAAGTAGCGCGTAAATCTTTACGCTCTACTACCATATCAACCATGCCATGCTCTTTTAGGTATTCAGAGCGTTGGAAACCCGGTGGCAATTTTTGACGAATTGTTTGTTCAATTACGCGCGGCCCTGCAAAACCAATAAGTGCATCAGGCTCTGCAATATGAATATCACCAAGCATCGCATAAGAAGCGGTAACGCCGCCCGTAGTCGGGTCGGTCAATAACACTAAATAAGGAAGTTTTGCACTTCTAAGCATATCAATCGCCAAAGTGGTACGCGGCATTTGCATTAATGAAAGGATACCTTCTTGCATTCTTGCACCGCCCGCCGCAGTCACACAAATAAGTGCGCAATTACGGCTTATGGCAACTTCCGCAGCTTTTATAAAACTTTCGCCCGCCGCCATACCAAGAGAGCCGCCCATAAAGGCGAAATCTTGAACCAAAACAACGGCATTCTGACCTTCAATTGTGCCATAGCCAATTGTCATGCAATCGTCTTTGCCAGTTTTTTGGCGTGCGATTTTAAGTCTTTCAGTATATTTTTTATCGTCTTTGAATTTCAAAGGATCTTCGGCAACTTTCGGAAGCTCAATATCTTCCCATTGTCCTTCATCAAATAAGAATTTTAATCTTAGTTCAGAGCCAATACGCATATGACGACCTGATGGAGTAACCCATAATGACGCTTCAAGGTCTGATTTATAAAGCATATCGCCAGTGTCAGGGCATTTTACCCAAAGATTATCAGGCGTAGCTTCGCTCTTTTGATTAAGAAACTTATTAATACCAGGTCTTATTCTATCAAGCCAAGACATATTTTTATCCTTTTACCGCAGCAGCGCGCATTTTCGCGGCATAATCGCGTGCGACTAATTTTATATTTTCGCCATTTTGCTTGGCTTCATGAATTGTGTCAACTAGTGCCGCACCAATTACAATGCCATCAGCAATTTTTGCGGTTGCATTTGCCGCTTCGGCTGTTCTTATACCAAAGCCAATTGCAACCGGTAAACCGAATGCTTTTTGAACCATTGCAACTTTTTCTTCGATTGCCGAAGTATCAATTGCTTTAACCCCTGTTACACCTGCCACCGAAACATAATAAACAAAACCTTCAGTGTTTTCGATAAGTTTTGGCAAACGCGCTGCATCTGTTGTTGGGGTTGCAAGTCTTATAAGGGCAATATTATTTGCTTTTAAAGCGGTTCTTAGTTCAAAATCTTCTTCGGGTGGCACATCAACCACAATCATGCCATCAACGCCTTTTTCACCGGCTTCTAGCGCGAATTTATCATAGCCAAAAGTTTCAATCGGATTTAAATAACCCATTAAAACAAGGCCAGTGTCTTTGTGTTTTGCCCTGAATGCTTCAACAATTGCCAAAACTTTCTTAAGGCTTGTACCATTTTCAAGTGATCTAATTGCCGCTTTTTGTATGCTTGGGCCATCGGCCATAGGATCAGAAAACGGAAAGCCAAGTTCGATTATATCGGCGCCGCCTTCAACCAAACCATCAAGGATTTCCATTGTTCCATCTATATCGGGATCGCCTGCCATAACATAAAGTACAAGCGCGGCACGGTTTTCAATCTTTGCCTG
>CAYUCW010000052.1:7287-13863 GCA_964443435.1 uncultured Caulobacteraceae bacterium
ACGATAATTCCATCTTTGCCAACATCTTGTGCAATTTCACCAATTCTTGCCAATGCGTGTGAGCATTCAAGAGCGGGCAAAATACCTTCTAGACGTGCGCAAAGCTGAAACGCTTCTAAAGCTTCATCATCGGTTGCCGAAAGAAAAGAAGCGCGTTTTGTATCATTAAGGAAAGATAATTCAGGGCCGACACCTGGATAATCAAGACCTGCCGAAATTGAATGTGCATCAATAATCTGCCCATCATCATTTTGTAAAAGATAGGTACGATTGCCGTGCAATACCCCAGGACGACCCGCAGTAATTGCCGCCGCATGAAGACCAGTTTCAACACCGCGCCCTGCCGCCTCGACACCAATAAGTTTTACACTCTCGTCATCAAGGAAAGGGTGGAAAATCCCCAAAGCATTAGAGCCGCCGCCAATTGAAGCAAGTACCACATCAGGAAGCCTTCCTTCACGTTCTAGCATTGTTTCACGGGTTTCGCGGCCAATAATTGATTGGAAATCACGAACCATTTCAGGATATGGATGCGGGCCCGCCGCCGTGCCAATAATATAAAAAGTATCTTCAGGATTAGAAACCCAATCACGCAAAGCTTCGTTCATAGCATCTTTTAAGGTTGCCGTTCCCGAATTAACAGGGCGAACTTCGGCACCCAAAAGGCGCATACGGAATACATTCGGGCTTTGACGTTCAACATCTTTTGCGCCCATATAAACAATGCAAGGCAAGCCAAAACGCGCACACACAGTAGCGGTAGCTACTCCATGCTGACCTGCGCCAGTTTCAGCAATAATACGGGTTTTGCCCATACGCTTAGCAAGCAAAATCTGACCCATGCAATTATTTATTTTATGTGCGCCAGTATGGTTTAATTCTTCGCGCTTAAAATAAATTTTTGCGCCACCATAATATTCAGTTAGACGCTCAGCAAAATATAAAGGACTTGGGCGACCAACAAAGTCACGTAAAAAACCATCTAATTCAGTTTGAAAGCTTTTATCGGCTTTTGTAGCTTTATAAGCTTTTTCAAGTGAAAGAATATTTGGCATTAAAGTTTCGGCAACAAAACGTCCACCAAATTGTCCAAAACGACCATTTTCATCAGGATATGAAGCCCAAGAATTACCTTTTGCTTCTGATTTAATATTTACTGTCAATTCTAAATGCCCTTTGCGGCCTTTATAAAGGATTTAATCTTTTCATTGTCCTTTATTCCTAAAGCGCTTTCAACACCAGAGGAGACATCAATCATTTTAGCATTTGTTGCAGCTATTGCTTCTTTTACATTCTCAGGATTAAGGCCGCCCGATAAAAACCAGTTTAAACCCTCGGGAAGGTTATTTAAAATTGTCCAATCAAATTTCAAGCCATGCCCACCAACATTTTCAGAATCTTTAGGCGGTTTCGCGTCAAATAAAACATAGTCAACCAAGTCAAAATAAGGTTCTGCTTGTTTTAAATCTTCTTTGGTTGCAACACCAAATGCTTTAATAAGTTTTAGGCCGCGCGCTTTAAGTTCTTTTACTCTTTCAATAGTTTCATTGCCATGCAATTGTATGTATTTAAGTTTTGCAATACTTAAAACTTCATTTATTTCATCATCTTTAGGATCAACCATTACCGCAACTGTCTTAACTTTGTCGTCAAGACATTTCGAATAAAAACCAAGCTTTTTAGCAGATTCTATATTCACATTTCTTGGGCTTTTTTCAAAAAAGACAAAGCCTAGGAAATCGGCCCCAGCTTCTATAGCTGTAAAAACAGATGTTTCGGTACTTAAGCCACATACTTTAACAAGTGGATGCATCATTCTTTTCTCGCCAATAAATCGCGTATTTCTACTAGTAATTGATTAGAAATTTGAACTTCTTTTGCAGCCTCTGAAGTTTTTTCTTCTTCTATATGTAAACGATTCAGCAATTTAATAAAGCTAAAAACGACAAATCCGACCAAAATAAATGTAAAAATTGCATTTGCAAAATTTCCATAATAAATTGCAAGTTCTGGCAAATTTAATTTCGTATTTGCGGCTTTTAAGATTAATCTATGCTGACTAAAGTCAATGCCATTCATAAAATAACCTACAACAGGCATAACAACTTCTTTTACCAAGCTGTCTATTACTTTGGTGAAGGCACCCCCAACGGCAACACCGACCGCTAAATCAACTACTTTGCCTCTTAGAATGAAAGATTTGAACTCTTGTGCTAATGTCATTTTAAACTCCTAATTATTAGGAAACATCTAGCAGAAATAAAAAAAGGGGCAAACGCCCCTTAAATTATTAAAATCTTTGTAAAGCTTATTTTTTCAATAAATCTCTGATTTCAGTCAATAGGATTTCAGATGGTGTAGGCCCAGCCGCTACTTCTTCAGCCGGCTTACGAACTTTATTAATCGCTTTAATCATCATGAATATTGCAAAAGCAATAACTAAGAATGAAATAATAGTGTTTAAAAACGCACCATAAGCAATTGCTACTTCAGGAGTTTTTGCCAACTCATCAGCGGCTTTAAGCACATATTTTTGCGCAGATAAATCAATGCCGCCAGTTAATAGGCCAACAACTGGCATAACTAAGTCTTTTACAAAACTATCAACGATTTTGCCAAAAGCCCCGCCAATTACAACACCAACCGCAAGGTCAACGACATTGCCGCGCATGATGAATTCTTTAAATTCACTAGTGATACTCATTATTTTCTCCAAACTAAAATAATGTTTAATAAATTCAGAGTTCTAAGAATTGATTAATCGCCTAAATCAACGCCGCCATTAAGTCTTTCGCGCAATTCTTTGCCCGCTTTAAAGAAAGGGGCGCGTTTGCCTTCAACTTTAACTTTTTCGCCAGTACGTGGATTGCGGCCAGTTCTTTCACCACGGACACGCGCAGAAAATGCACCAAAGCCTCTTAGCTCAACGCGGTCACCGCGCTCTAGCGCTGAAGAAATTTCTTCTAAAATAGTATCAACAACTCTTTCAATGTCGCCATGAAATAAGTGCGGATTACTAATTGCCAATTTAGCCACAAGTTCAGAACGTAACAATCTTCTTCTCCCCAAACTATACGCATATAAATGCGTAGAGCACCCCTAGATATGTATAAAACTACATTTTTATAAATTGTAAATATTTAGGATGCAATAAAGGCTATTATTTATCATAAATCAAGCATTTTTTTAAAATTTATTGCGTAAAACATATATAGGCAAAATAAAAGAGCCAGACTTTCGCCTGGCTCTCTAATAAAACTATAATAAATAGTATTAATTATCAGTCTTTTCTTTTTTAAGTAACGCCGCACCAAGAATATCACCTAATGATGCGCCAGAGTCTGAAGAACCGAATTGTGCAATTGCATCTTTTTCTTCAGCCATTTCAAGAGCTTTAACAGATAATGAAACTTTACGAGTTGCTTTATCAACAGTTGTGATAACTGCGTCAATTCTGTCACCAACCGCAAAACGCTCTGGTCTTTGCTCAGCGCGCTCACGCGAAAGATCAGATTTGCGAATGAATGCACGCATCACATTATCAGCGCCATAAGACACTTCAAGACCACCAGTTGTTACTTCAACAACAGTACAAGTTACTGTTTGGCCTTTTTTGATTGTGCTGCCTGATTCCATAGGATCAGAAGAAACTTGTTTAATGCCAAGAGAGATACGCTCTTTTTCAACATCAACGTCTAGTACTTTAGCTTCTACTTCATCGCCTTTTTTGAATTTTTTAATAGCTTCTTCGCCTTGAACTGCCCAATCAATATCAGACATGTGAACCATGCCATCAAGATCATCAGCTACGCCAATAAATAGACCGAATTCGGTGATATTTTTAACTTCGCCTTTAATAACAGTACCAGCCGGGTTAGCCGCAACAAATGCTTCCCAAGGATTAGCTTGAGCTTGCTTCATGCCTAATGAAATACGACGTTTATCGCCATCAACATCAATAACAATTACGTCAACTTCTTGATCTTGAACAACGATCTTAGAAGGATGTACGTTTTTCTTAGTCCAAGACATTTCAGAAACGTGAACAAGGCCTTCAACGCCATCTTCAAGTTCAACAAACGCGCCGTAATCAGTAATATTAGTGATTTTACCAGAAAGCTTAGCACCTAATGGATATTTACCACCTGCACCATCCCAAGGATCAGAATTTAATTGCTTCATACCAAGAGAAATACGGTTTGTATCTGGGTTAATTTTTACGATTTGTACGCGTACAACATCACCAACATTAAGAACTTGTCCAGGGTGAGAAATACGTTTCCAAGAAATATCAGTCACGTGAAGAAGACCATCAACACCACCAAGATCAACGAACGCGCCGTAATCAGTGATATTTTTAACTGTACCTTCTTTGATTTCGCCTTCAGCAAGACCAGCAACAACCTCAGTACGGGCATCATTACGCTCATTCTCTAGGATAGAACGACGAGAAACCACGATATTACCGCGTTGGCGATCCATTTTAAGGATTACGAATGGTTGCTCTACATTAATCATAGGACCAACATCACGAACCGGACGAACATCAACTTGTGAACCAGGAAGGAATGCAGTTGCACCACCAAGATCAACGTTAAAGCCACCTTTAACTCTGCTTACGATGATACCATTAACTTGCTCACCTTTTGCGAATTGCTCTTCAAGACGAGTCCAAGCTTCTTCACGACGTGCTTTTTCACGTGAAACAACTGCTTCACCAAGTGCGTTTTCAATACGGTCAAGATATACTTCGATAGTATTGCCAACTTTAAGGTCTTTAGCTTCAAAGCCAAATTCGCGTAAAGGAACGCGACCTTCAGTTTTAAGACCAACGTCTAAAACTGCGAAATCATTTTCAAGGCTTAAAATAGTTGCTGCAACTACTTTACCTTCACCTAAACCTTCGGTTCCGAAAGCTTGGTCGAACATTGCCGCGAATTCATCACGGCTTGGGTTTAATTCAGACATAAAATACTCCAATAAAGCTTTGAAAACAAATCAAACAAGAATAACCGCCCAAAGAATTGGAACGGCAAATAATTATTCAATATTTTAATTTGATAAATTCAAAGATAGAAATTACTAACGTTTTGGAATTTTATTGATTATTCATCAATAATGACGCTAGCCTTTTCAATGGCGGCTTCTTTATAGATAAATTTGATAAATGCAAGTCTAGTTTTGCACTTTAGTTATAATCTCAATTGCCTTTTTAATAACTTCATCAATTCCCAAATACGAAGTATCAAGCATTATCGAGGTTTCAGTTGGTTTTAAAGGCGCATCAGCGCGGTTGGCATCACGCGTATCGCGCTCTATAATTTGTTTGGTTAATTCTTCGAGTGTGATATTTTCACCAGAAGCTTGAAGCTCAGCTAGTCGTCTTTGGGCGCGAATTTCAGGACGCGCAGTTACAAAAAACTTAAAATCGGCATCAGGGCAAATTACCGTACCAATATCACGGCCATCAAGCACAGCGCCCTTAGGATTTGCGGCAAAGTTCCTTTGAAAATCAAATAAGGCTTTGCGTACCTCTGGAATTGCCGCAACAATTGATGCCCCCTGCCCCACTTGTGCGGTTCTAAGCTCGCTATCAATTATGCCAGTCATATCAAGATTTTGCGCGGCTTTTATTGCTTCGGCTTTATTATTTGGATCTATACCATTTTTAATCAAAGCCAATGCAGTCGCACGATAAATAGACCCCGTATCAAGGTGCGGAATTTCAAAATGCGTCGCCAATGCCCGCGATAAAGTTCCTTTTCCCGAAGCAAGCGGGCCATCAATTGCGATTATCATTATTAATTCTCAAAAAAAATACAGCATATTTGCCCTATCGCCTTTGACATAAGGCAATAATGGTGGCAAGCGGTTTTCGCTTAAATTCGGAGGCCTAAATTGCCAAAAATTGATCTCGGTGAAAAACAAACGTGCCTAAATTGTGGTACTAAATTTTATGACCTTAATAAACGCCCTGCCAAATGCCCTAAATGCGGCAATACTTTTGACCCTCAAGATGAGGAAGTATTGGCAAATCTTGTAAAAGCGCGCATGACTGGTCATGATTTAGATGATAATACATCTGATGAAGAAGAAGATGAAGACGCAATCGTTAAAGTTGTTAAAAATGACGTTGACGAAGACGAAATTGATTCAGAAGAAGAAGTAACCAAAGAAATCGATATCGAAGCCATAGATGAGCCTGAGCTTATTATGGGTGATGATGGCGATGATGATGGTGATATTCCTATTAATCCTTCTGAGCCGCTTCCTGAAGGCTTCTCTGAGCAAGAATTAGATGAAGATGAGCTTACTGTTGCCGATGATGACGCATTATTAGTAGAAGATGATGATGAATTGTTTGAAGAAGAGCTCGCAGAGCTTGATATCAACGAAGACGACGAAGATATATCTTAATTAGATTGGCGGCTTTCGGGCCGCCTTTTTTATTGCTGTATTTTACTCATGTTTCGACTTGATAAGAAAATTACGTCTGTATATAGCGAAATACCAAAATTTAATTGGGGCCTTAGCTCAGTTGGTAGAGCGCTTGCATGGCATGCAAGAGGTCAGGGG
>CAYUCW010000053.1:0-2157 GCA_964443435.1 uncultured Caulobacteraceae bacterium
ATTTGGCACTAATGGAGTTGCCGCAAAAGCATTAGAGGCAATTAAAGCCACATAAGCCATTGTTATTAAACATAATAATTTCTTGAAATGTTTATTTTTGTAAAAACTTAACACTATATCCCCCATACAAATGCGCAATAAATAATCAAAATTTTTATTTATTTTAATTTATTGCTTATATTTTATGCATGGTTTGTTTTCAGATGCTAATGAGTCTCTCAATATAGTTTTTACAAAATTTAATATTCAAAGCTGCTATTGCCAAATATCTATACAATTTTTGCTCAATAAAAATGCAAAAAGCCCAGATTTGCATCTGGGCTTTATACATAGAACTTTTGAAGTCTTAGTTATGGTAAGCGCGCTCACCATGTTCCGCGATATCAAGACCTTCTTCCTCAGCTTCAGGTGAAGCTCTTAGGCCGATAGTATATTTAATAAGACCGAAAGTGATGATTGAAGCAACAGCAGACCATACAATCGCAACACCTACCGCTTTAAGCTGAATTATAACTTGAGCCGCGATAGTGAAGTCTAATGCTCCAACTGTACCGTCTGGTTTACCAGTAGTGAAGTCAAGGATACCTGCACCGCCCATAGAAGGGTGAACAAGGATGCCAGTTGCAATCGCACCAACAATACCACCAATACCATGGATACCGAATGCATCTAAGCTATCGTCATATTTAAGTATATGTTTTACTTTAGCGCAGAAGATGATGCAGATTGGTGATACGATTAAGCCAAGGATAATCGCGCCAACTGGACCTGCAAAACCTGCAGCAGGAGTGATAGCAACAAGACCTGCAACAACACCAGAAGCGAAACCAAGCATTGAAGGACGTTTTTGAATTACCCATTCAGTGAATGCCCATGAAGTTCCCGCAGCAGCAGTACAAACCAAAGTATTAATCATTGCAAGAGCCGCATAACCATTAGCTTCTAAGTTAGAGCCAGCGTTAAAGCCGAACCAACCTACCCAAAGTAAACCCGCACCAACAAAAGTAAGTGTTAAAGAGTGAGGTGCCATAGGCTCATTTTTATAGTTTTCGCGTTTGCCAAGCATGATACATGCAACCAATGAAGCGATACCTGCGTTAATGTGAACAACTGCACCACCTGCAAAGTCAAGTGCGCCATAACCCCATAATAGACCAGCACCTTTTACTAGCTCATCAGCAGTTTGACCCATTGCAGAGGTAGCACCAGCCCACCACCATACCATGTGCGCCATTGGATAGTATGAAAGAAGTGGCCAAAGCACCGCAAACACACATACAGCCGCAAATTTAATACGTTCTGCTACTGAACCAAGAACAAGTGCCGCAGTAATACAAGCAAATGTCATTTGGAATGCAATCCAAACATATTCAGGGATTTTTACGTTAGGCGTAAAAGTCTCAACGGCAGAGCTTGCATCAACACCACTTAGGAATAATCGGCTTGTACCACCAACAAATGTATTTAAGCTTCCACCATCAGTAAATGATAATGAATAGCCCCAGAATATATAAGAAATCATACCAATAGCTGTAACGATACCAACTTGGATCATCATAGAAAGCATGTTTTTAGAACGAACTAAGCCACCATAGAATAATGCTAATCCAGGTAAGATCATTAATAATACTAATACAGTAGATACTAACATCCAAGTTGTATCGCCTTTATTAATAGTAGCCTCGATTACTGGCTCTGCAACTGGTGCAGCAGCTGCAGCAGCTTCTTGTGCCATAGCTAAATCTATAAATCCAACGCTTGAGAGCATAGCCGCCCCAACGCCCAACATCAAAGTTTTTGATGCCAATTCCCCAATTTTTTGTTTCATATTACTCACCGCCTGTTCTCCTTAAGCATGCGCAAAATTCAGATATCAAACTCCTAATTTAGGGGTAGTTTTTCAAGTGATTAACCGCATTTTATTAGGCAAGCTGCGCATAAGCTTAAAATTTAAGCTTAACAGATTAAATTTTAAGCAGATTAATAGTCTGTTTACGAGTTTTTTGCTCTTGGGTGCGCCAGAGCGAAAGAATTGATTAAATGTGATGCATCAATATCCGCATATTTTTGCGTAGTTGATAAAGAGGCATGACCCAATAATTCTTGAATGCTTCTTAAATCCGCACCATTTTGCAATAAATGCGTGGCAAATGAGTG
>CAYUCW010000053.1:2257-13505 GCA_964443435.1 uncultured Caulobacteraceae bacterium
CTATCTATATTTATCATTTGCTTGCTTATGCTTAGGACTTCAAACACCCTAAGGCCACAGCCATACATGAGTGAAAAGACCGCTTCATTGCGCAAAACAATCCAATCGGGCTTAGTACTATTATCATTAAGGACATCTAATAATTTAATTGCCGATTCTTCATTTAATGGTCTTGGAAGTCTTGGCTTAAGTTTTGGCCCTTTTACTAATGCTATACCATTAGAAGCAAGCCCTAATTTTTTATCGCAATAATTATAAAAAGATCTTATGCTTGCAAGACTTCTATTTATAGAAGCATTAGAAAGCGAACGATTGCCTTGCCGCGCATCACTTAGGAATGCACGAATATCCGAGGGCTTAATATTTATCAGATTTGGAAAATTTAATTCGCCAGCAAATGAAGTTTGCAAGAATTTCAAATATTCTATGAAATCGCCTCTATAGGCATCAATTGTTTTTAATGAATATTTCTTTTCATGTGTAAGATATTCAAGCCATTTATGAAGATTTGTGGCCACATCATCAGGAATAATGGCAATAATCTCTGGATTGCTTGCCATTTTTCGCTTAAATTTGTTCTTCGGCTTCAAGCCTAGTTAAAACGCGCTCAACTATTCTTGCAAAGAAATGGATTAATTCTTGGCCCATATCTTCACAGAAACAATTTATATCGGCACTTGCGATAGAAAGAATCGCAATTCTTCTATTCTGACCAAATTCAATACGCGCCATTGCTTCTGAACGGATATTTTTTGCCTCTGTGCCATATAACCATGCACGCTCTCTATCAACTGAGCCAATATGTACTGGACGCTCAATTGGGACGATACGCTCAATGAAGCTTCCTAATTTATCAATAGTTTCTTCACCGGCATAAGATTCAGAAATTGCAATAACGCAAGCATCAGCAGCCAATGAGAATGCAACATGACCAGAAAGTCTATCTTTTAAATCTTCAGCAGTCTCAGCATCAAGAACCGAAATTACGGCTTCTTGTACTCTGATTTGTGATTCATAATTTGCACGGGCATTTTCAACAATCTGAGCAAAACGTGATTTTGCTTCACGAGTTTCGCGCATCATACGATTACGCGCTAATTCAGCGATAGATACAATATTTCCATTCTGTGGATCTGTTGCTATTGCATTTAATAATTCCTCATCTTGACGAATAAAATCAGGATTACTTATTATGAAATCACGAACAATATCTAAGTCTAAGTCATTTTGGAAATTATTTTTTGCTTCTATATATGCCATTACCCATACTTTCTTTTATTTGGGTAATAAAACACAATAATGCTAACAGGTGGTTTAAAATTAGCAAACAAATGGTAAATTTCTTCAATAAAATTAAGTATTTACAGTTTATAAAAAATTAACCAATATTTTTAGTGTTGCGGTAATTATTGCAAAAAACCCTTATAAATCAGCTTAAGCCTTGCTTATTATTGCGCAAATAAGTTGAAGATAGGCGATTAAATCTTGCAGGTATATAAACCCAAACTGGTGGCTTTTTCTTTACTAATAAATTTGCTTCTGAAACTGATAATCTGTCGCTTTGGAATTGACGCGCCATTCTTCCAAGCCTGGCTTTGGGTCCGGTTGAAGGTCTTGAAACCACGCAAATTGCAACTTCTAATGCAATTTGTTTCCAGCCGCGCCATTTTTCAAAGCCCGCAAGATTATCGCCGCCCATAAGCCAAATGAATTTTACGCCTTTATAATGCTTTTTAAGTGCCGCAAGAGTTTCAATTGTATAAGTAGTTTTCATGCGCGTTTCGATATCGGTAATTACCATCTTGCTTCCGATGGCAATATTTCTTGCCGATGCAATACGCTTTTCTATTGGTGAAGAATTCTTTTTTAAAGGGTTTTGTGGTGACACAAGCCACCAAACTTTATCAAGACCAAGTAAAGCCGCCGCAGTTTCGGCAACATGCTGATGCCCTTTATGAGCAGGATCAAAAGAGCCGCCCAATAAACCTATTTTTTGTCCTGAAAATGCAATTGGCCAGTTACGCATTATTGCACCCGAATTGCACAGCCATGCACTTTCTTAAGGCCTTACTTGCCCAGAGCCAAGCACTAGATATTTATAAGTTGTAAGTCCTTCGGCACCTACCGGGCCACGCGCATGAAGCCTTCCGGTACCAATGCCAATTTCGCCACCAAAACCAAACTCACCGCCATCGGCAAATTGTGTAGAAGCATTGCGCATTACAATTGCACTATCGACTTCAAGTAGGAATTTATTTGCCGCCGCATCATCTTCGGTAATAATACAATCAGTATGATGGGAGCCATATTTAGCAATATGTGCAATTGCTTCGTCAATATTTTTAGTAATTTTCACAGAAATAATTGGCGCAAGATATTCAGTGCCCCAATCTTCTTCGGTGGCATTTGACATAGGAATAATCGCGCGCGCCGCTTCATCACCTCTTAATTCGCAACCACCTTGCGATAAAGCAAGTGAAATCTGTGGCAATATTCTTGAAGCAATGGCTTCATCAATTAAAAGGGTTTCAGTTGCACCACAAATACCAGTACGGCGCATTTTGGCATTAATCGTTACTTCGATTGCTTTTTTGAAATCAGCACCAGAATGTATATAGGTATGGCAAATGCCATCAAGATGCGAAAGCGTAGGAACTTTAGCTTCTGAATTTACACGCGCCACCAAAGTTTTGCCACCGCGAGGAATAATTAAATCAATCGCGCCTTCCATTCCTTTAAGCATTTCACCAACCATATCACGATTAGTGGTTGGTATAAATTGTATGGCATCGCGCGGAAGTCCCGCTTCTTCAAGGCCATTTCTTAAAGCCTCAGAAATTGCGGTAGAAGTTGTAAATGCATCAGAGCCACCGCGAAGTATAACGGCATTGCCAGATCTTAGGCAAAGACCACCAGCATCAGCGGTTACATTCGGACGGCTTTCATAAATAATGCCAATAACACCAATAGGAATACGCTTCTTTTGAAGCCTTAGGCCATTTGGCCTTGTCCATTCTTCCATGGTTTCAAAGATTTTATCAGGCTGTGCAGCAATTGATTTAAGGCCGCTTACTACACCCATTAAACGGGCTTCATCAAGCTTTAATCTATCAATCATAGCCGGCGATAAATTATCTTTTATTGCCTTTTCAACATCTTTTATATTGGCGGCCAAGATTTCGCTTTTTGCGCTTTCTACATGCTTTGCCATAGAAAGAAGCGCGGCATCTCTTTGGGCTTTGCTTGATTTACTAAGCAAAGCAAAAGCAGATTTAGCACGCGCGCCAATATCTTTGGCAAGCATAGAAATATCTTGAACCGCAATATTCATTTTAAACGCCAAATAATGACGCGATTATACCAAAGAAAAATAGAACGCCTAAAGTAATGTAGAATGACACATTAATCTTAGTCAAAACACCGCCAATAGCACAAACAATTGTTGAAACAAACACCGCCAATAAAACTTTATAGTCATAGCCATAATGTAAAACCGCAGTTAAAACGCCATAAATTACCAATAGAGCACCCCAAACAGAAAGCGTAATAAACGCGCTAAAAGTATTAGACTGTTCGGTAATATCCATTTTGCCGTGTTCGTAATCAGATGAAGAATGAGAAGCCATTGTTTTCCCCTTAAAAATATTATGCCTCAATACCAAAGTTTTAATATAAATGGCAAGTCAGACTATGTATAAGATTTGTTAAAAAACCTAAAAGAATGCTAGAACTGATGCAAATATCCATTTTATTGCAGCAAGCGCCGCGCCAAGACCCAAATAAGTAAACATTAGGCTTATAATAAATATTAAATTTGCAAGAATAATTAAAAGACCATCTTTTTGTAAAAGACCAACCGCAAAAACCACAATCGCCAAAGCTGGTGCTATATTACCTAATGGAATCGGGAATATGAGAATGAACGCCATTAAGGCAATTTGTATGCCCCAAATAACTAAATAAATACCTTCACATAAAAAAGTGAGGCGTGGTTTGAATAGTTTTTCAATTTTTACCAAATATGGAACGAATTTATCAATACCATTCCTTAATAGTTCGCGACTTACTAGGCGTGATGAAATGGCTTTTGGTAACCAAACTTGCTTTGTGGCAAATACAAGTTGAATAGCAGGAAGAAATAATAAAATCCCAAACACAAAAGATAAGCCAGGGATTAAATTCGGGGCTGCCAAAGCAAATAATAAAATTCCAAACGCCCTTCGGTTTAATAGGCGAAGGAATTCTTTAATACTTATTGGCTCATTACCTTCAAGATTCTGTTTAATCTCTAAAAGTAAGTCAGAAGTTTTAGGGAGTGTCGTGCTCATATTATAACCTTATCGGCTATATTGGTTATAATTTTATTATTACAAGTGCATGAAGCTTATCTATATGTTTTCTTTACTGCCTTTGCTTTATTAATTAATCTATTTACACCACTAATTTTTTCAAGACTTCCGTTAAAATTACGAATAATTCCTTTTTCATCTATTATCAAATAAGTTGGCACCCAATCAATTTCAAAACCATCTAATACTTTGCTATCGTCATCAATTGCGGTTGGAAAAGAATAGCCTTTTTCTTTAAAAAAGGCTTCGACACTACCCCAACGGCCATAACGACCGTCCGTATGAATAGACATAAATTCAATTCCATTTTCTTTCGCAAATATTGCTGCTTTATTTGCATTATCAATATCAGATAAACACACAGGACACCAAAGACCCCAAAAACCAATAATACTGGTTTTACCTAGAAAATTTGAATTACTGAATCTTCCCCCGCCAGATATTGCAATATTAAATTGTGGAGTTTTCTTATTAAGACGTGCGATTTTACTAGCTGCTGATACATTTATTACGCCAGTAGCCATAGCAGATCCAGCGGCAATAGCGCCTGAAAGGATAAAATTCCTTTTGCTTATTTTTGGAAGTTTAAATTCCATAATCACACCTGATTTTAATGAGCAGTAATTACATGAAGCTTATTTATATTTTTTCTTTACTGCCTTTGCTTTATTAATTAATCCATGAACGCCAAGAATATTTCCAAGATCTGTGCTGAAATCACGAATAGTACCGTATTTATCAATAACTAAATAAGTTGGCACCCATCCAAGTTCAAATGCTTTATATGCAGCCCCATCATCATCAATTGCGGTTGGATAAGAATAACCTTTTTCTTTAAAATAAGCTTCAATACTTCCCCAACGACCATAACGACCGCGAGTATGTATTGCCATAAATTCAATACCATTTTTTTTCGCCAGAATTGCCGCTTGATTGGTATTATCGCCATCTACCAAACAATCAGGACACCAAAGCCCCCAAAATTCAACTATAGTTGTTTTTCCTAACAGGCTTGCATTATTAAATTTTCCACCACCAGATTTTGCAATATCAAAGTTTGGTACTTTCTGATTAAGCTTTGCAATTTTATCAGGTGCGCCGGCTTTTAGAGTGCCTGCGAATAGAATTGAACTTGCCCCCGCCATAAGGCCAGCAGTCATGAAATTTCTTTTATTCATTTTAGGAAGCTTTAATTCCATAATATAACCTAACTTAAAAAATCGTTTTGATTATAAATAACTAATTTTAATCCAAGTAAATAGTTTTATCATTAAAAATGATTGCAGTTCGAAGCCTCTATGCTATGTTTTATTATGACTGAAAATACAATTAAAAAACCAAATGGACCATCTATGGTTCGTTTTATATCCGACCTTGGACCTGCACTTGCATTTTTTCTTGGATACATGTTTGCCAATAAAACTAATCAAGAAAATCCAGTTTTATTTGCCACTATGATATTCCTTCCTGTTTCGGTTCTAGGATTTATTTATTCTTGGGTAAAAGAAAAATCGGTTTCGCCTATCGGTATCTTTAGCTTCGTACTAATATTAATAATGTCTGCGCTTGGGCTTTGGCTTAAGAATGATATTTTTATTAAAATGCGTCCTACCCTTGTTTATAGTTTAATGGGTACAATCCTTCTTGGCTCTGTAATTTTTAAGCGAAATGTCTTAAAGACTATATTTAATGGCACAATTAATATGCCAGAATTACAATGGAATATTCTTGCCAGAAATGCCGGCATTATGAATATTGCGCTTGCGATTTTAAATGAAATTATGTGGCGCAATTTCCCCGAAAAAACTTGGGTTACTTATAATATGTGGGGCGATTTTTCCATTAATATGGCTTTTTGGATTATAAGCATGATTTTCCTTTCAAAGCATCTTACCGATGAAAACGGCAAACCATTATTGGAGGCAGATGAAAATGTACAAAACTAAAGCCTATTTATTATCTTGTCTCTTTGTATTTTCGTGCGCAAGCGCACAACAAAAAGCTAATTTGGAACCAAAAATGACTGAAACACCAATCATAACTGCTGCAAAACCTGAAGAAGATAAATATATATGGCTTGAAGAAGTTTTAGGTGAAAAAGCGTTGGAATGGGTAAAAACTGAAAACACCCGAAGCCTTGCTCATTTGCAATCCCAAGAAATCTATAAAAAGCTTGAAAGTGAAGCATTAGAAATTGTAAACGCCAAAGATAAGCTAACATTTGGTGGCTTTTCTGGCGGCTATGTCACTAATTTTTGGCAAGATGCAAAAAATGTCAGAGGGCTTTGGCGTAGAAGTGATTTTGCTTCTTGGAAAGCAAATTCGCCCAAATGGGAAACTATTTTAGATTTTGATGAATTATCAAAGCTTGAAAGTAAAAATTGGGTTTATAAAGGCGCAAATTGCCTAGATCCAAATGATCAATGGAATACTATTTGCCTTTTATCACTTTCAAATGGCGGCAAAGACGCAAATACAAAGCGCGAATTTAATGTAAAAACCAAAAGCTTTGTGGAAAATGGTTTTACTCTACCCGAAGCAAAATCCGATGTTACTTGGCTTGATAAGGATACTCTTTTAGTTGGCACTGATTGGGGCGATAATAGCCTTACCGAAAGCGGCTATCCTTATATCGTAAAAACCCTCAAACGCGGGCAAGATTTAAAGGACGCAACCGAAGTATTCAGGGGTGAAAAAACCGATGTTGCCGCCAGTAGCTTTAGAATTGATGATGGCGAAAAATATCATATATTATACAATAGAAGCCCAACTTTCTTTACTAATATAAGTTTTTACCAAACTAAAACAGATATTGTTAAACTTAGTCTTCCTTCAAAACATAGTATTTCTGGAATTCGTAATGGCCAATTATTCTTAAGCATTCAAGAAGATTGGACGCCAATAGGCTCTAATCGTTTATTCATTTCGGGAAGTCTTTTAAGTGTAAATCTTGATGATTTGATTTCACAAAAGAACATCACGCCTGAGGTTATTTATGCACCAAGCGCGCGTGAAGCATTGCAAAGTGTAAGCATAACAAAAAGCAATATTATTGTTACTCTTACCAAAAATGTGAAATCTGAAATAAGAAAATACGAATATAAAAATAAATCATGGCAATATTCAAAACTGGACTTACCGCTTAATGGCGTAGCATCAGTGCTTGATTCAGGCGTTCGCCAAGAAGAAGTCTTTTATTCATATAATGATTTATTGACCCCACCTTCGGTTTTTTACTCGCAAAACGCTTCACAAACCCCAATAAGCATACAATCGCAAACAGCGAAATTTAATGCAGATGGCCTTGAAGTTAATCAGTATGAAGTAAAATCTAAAGATGGAACAATGGTTCCTTATTTTATAGTTCATAAAAAAGGCATTAAGCTTGATGGTAAAAACCCTACACTATTATATGGTTATGGTGGTTTTGAAATCTCGGTATTACCAAATTATTCGTCACTTGTTGGTAAATTATGGCTTGAGCGCGGCGGCGTTTATATAATCGCCAATATAAGAGGCGGTGGTGAATTTGGCCCTGAATGGCACCAAGCCGGCCTTAAAACTAAACGCCAAGTAATTTATGATGATTTCATAAGTGTCGGTGAAGACGTTGTTAAACGCGGCATTACAAGCCCTAAACATCTTGGAACTATGGGCGGATCTAATGGTGGCTTATTAATGGGGGTTATGCTTACACAAAGGCCAGATTTGTTTAATGCGGTCGTTGTTCAAGTACCTTTACTTGACATGTTAAGATATCACAAATTATTGGCTGGCGCGTCTTGGATTGATGAATATGGAAGCCCCGAAGTTCCTGAAGAGCGTGTATGGCTTGAAAAATTTTCACCATATCAAAATCTTAAAAAGCGCGATGACATGCCGATGCCTTTAATCGTAACCTCTACTAAAGATGATAGAGTGCATCCTGCGCATGCCCGTAAGTTTGGCGCAAAAATGCAAGAACTAGGAATGCCATTCTATTATTATGAGAATATTGATGGCGGCCATAGTGCGGCGGCAAACCTCAATGAAACCGCAAAACGTCGCGCCCTAGAGTTTACCTATCTATTTGAAAGGCTTTCTAGCAAAGATTAAAGTTTATTCAGTTTTCATTCAGGAAAAATGTGCTTTAATATAGTTTGGGAGTTAATATGAAAAAACATAATATAGCATTTTTACTTATTGGATTGGGTTTTGGCATTAGTGCGTGCGAAACTATACCCTATCCTGAACGTGTTGCTAATTATGAAAACTCTATAAAGGCTAAGTTTATTGGCAAATCAACTGACGAACTTGTATTGGCTTTTGGGCCACCAAGCTCTGACTTTGCGCTTTCTGATGGTCGTAAATTATTACAATTTGCTAAGAAGTCCTCTTATACCGCTGGCGGTGATGCTTGGACAAGATATGAATCCTACCCTGTTACTTACAGGGTAAGAGATGCAAATGGCAATCGCCGCACAATCACACGCTTTGAAACATATCCAGTTACAGAAATTGAGCCAGTTTACACAGTTAACCAAACCTGCAAACAAAGATTCATTGTTAATAAAAATAATATTGTAGAAGATTTTAGCTGGGAAGGAAATGCTTGTTTTAGATAATAAGCAAGGAAAATAAAATGAAGACGAAACTTATTCCTATAATTGCAATTCTTAGCTTATTCACAATAACAGCTTGCCAAACCGTTCCGATGGCTGAACGCGCGAAAATATATGAAGATGGTATGAAAAATGCCTATATAGGTAAATCGGTTGATTCTTTGGTTTTAAAATTTGGCCCACCTGATAAAAGTCATGAATTATCTGATGGGCGTAAGCTTTTCCAATATGATAAAGTTGCGAAAATTATTCCAAGATCTAGAGGACAATTCAGCATAGGAACTGGATTCGGTTCTGGTTATTATGGCTATGGCGGCACACGATTTGGAATTGGAATGAATTTCCCATTCCCAAGAGATACCAATATTGATTCAGAAGAGATAGCTTGCTCTGAAAGATTTATTATTGGGAAAAATAATAATGTCGAAGCTTTTGCTTTTGAAGGCAAAAGCTGCTTTAATTAAGTCAATTAAAACAATAGCTTAAATATTATAAACTTTAATCTATGAAAAAATGTGTAAAATTTTAAATAATAATGCTTGACGCGCATAGTGTATTACTATACTAACACACTAACGCTGCAATACAGCAGAATTTTTAAAAGGATACTTAAAATGAATAATATAGATGTTAATTTTCGCCTACAAAGCTTAATCGTTTCGACAATAATTTTTGGCTTAATGTTTATGCCAATTCTTACGTTAGCAAGCCAAATGGTGGCATAAAAAAATTCTAACCTTCTTAATATTGACATATACCTAAAATATAAACAAATTAGGTTATGAATACAGAAGAAAAAATAGAACAAACAATTCTTGAACTTGAAGAATTATATCAAGATAGCGTAAGCGCTTTAAAAGAAGCGCTTATCGAATATGTAAAATTTAAAACTATACCAACCAAAGCAACAAGAGATAAATTTCGCTATCCGCAAATAAGCCTTGTCTATGATCCAGACGGTCCGCCAAAAATCACGGCAAGGGCATTTGCAAAATTCAATACCCCTGGGCGTTATACAATTTCGGTAACTCACCCTAAGGATTTTGCACCCTATTTAAGAACACAGCTTAAGCCATTAATCGAAGAATTCGGCGCGGAAATTGAGATTTCATATTCTGCCCAAGAAATTCCCTATGCTTATGTTATTGACGGGAATAATGAATTAGGTGTTGGCGATGTGCCGCCCGATGAATTGGCAAGATGGTTTCCAACTCCATCATTAGATTTTGTTGGCGATGAAATTATTGATGGTCATTGGAATTTAGGACTTACTGATGAACGCCCACTTGGTCTTTATGATGCTCTGCGCGTTGATTACTCATTAAAACGCTTAATGCATTATACTGGCACCGATTGGAAAGCCATACAGCCTTGGATACTTTTCACAAATTATGTTCGTTATGTCGATGAATTTGTGTCTTGGGGTATTTCAGAAATTAAAAACCCAAATAGCAAATATTATAAATTGGTTTGCTCTGGTGGGGCGGAAATTACGATTGATAATTGTGATATAGAAAGTAATAATATTGCCGATGGCACTTGGCGCAAATATCAAATGCCGGCTTATCATTTATTATCAGAAGATAGTGAAGGCATTACGCTTGTAAATATCGGGGTCGGCCCATCTAATACTAAAAATATCACTGACCATCTTGCAGTTTTACGCCCAAATTGTTGGATAATGGTAGGGCATTGCGGCGGCCTAAGAGCCAGCCAAAGAATAGGTGATTATGTCCTTGCGCACGCCTATCTAAGACGCGACAATATTCTTGATGAAATATTGCCTTTAAGTGTTCCAATCCCACCTATTGCCGAAGTGCAAATCGCACTTTCTAATGCCGCGCTTGAAATAACTGGTGAAACCGGTGAAAATCTTAAAAAGCGTCTAAGAACGGGAACCGTCGTAAGCTTTGCTGATAGAAATTGGGAGCTTTATTGGTCATCAGAGCGTCAGCTTATTAATATGTCACGCTCTATCGGCGTTGATATGGAAAGCTGTATGGTTGCCGCGCAAGGCTTTAGGCACCGCGTACCTTATGGAACTTTATTATGTGTTTCTGATAAGCCTTTACATGGTGAAATTAAACTCCCTGGATCGGCTAATACTTTTTATGAACGCGCAATCCGTGAGCATTTAAAAATAGGCATAAAAACTTTGGAAAACTTAAGAACTTCGGGGCTTAATATTCATTCACGTAAACTTCGTTCATTTGACGAACCGCCAATGCGTTAGTTAAATTTGCTATAGCAAATTTGTGTTCTTCGCCTTATCCAAAAAGCAAATGCTTTTTGACTGCG
>CAYUCW010000054.1:0-13056 GCA_964443435.1 uncultured Caulobacteraceae bacterium
GCAATTGGAACACAATTACTCATACCAGCCCAAAACTTTACCGCCATGAAATTATTTAAAAACGCTTTAGTGGCTAATTCTGGATGAGTCGGGTTTAAGGCTTCTAGCTTTTTTATGGTACCAAACTCATCTATTTCAAATCTTAAATCAACACTTCCTGGTATTTCCTTTTCAATCATTTTTTCTGGGTAAGCATCGATACGTATATAATTCTTCACAGTTGGAAGTGTATCTTCAATATAACAAGCGAACGCAGATTTATCATTGGTATCAATACGGTTCCTATAAAAGCTTCCGTTTGACTGTGCTTCTATTAACTTAATGTGGTTCAAGTAATATTCAATTGAAAAATCTGGATTCTTATTTTTTATTTGCTGTGCCAGCAAAGAATTAAAGTATACATTATTAATATAAGCCTTTAAAACTTCAATTTCTTTAATTTTCACCTTTTTATCTTTATTATTGTTTAAATATTCAAAAATTACATCATGTAATTGAGCAATTTTCTTTTGCTTTATTTGATTTAAATTATTTACTCCATCTAACCTAATTTTAAGAGTATTTGCGCATATAGCAAATCTATCAGAAAGATTCATTCCATCATTTTTAAATACATTTGGAATAATAGTTTTGAAATCTACTTTTTCTAGTTCAAGCACATATGAATCATACAATTTTATAAATGCAGTTTTTGTTTCCGTACTAAAATTTTGGAATCCACCATTAGCTCGATAAAAATCACTTAAGATACTTTTAATAAAAATTTCATTCTGTCCTAATGTTTGTTTAAAACTGCCATTTTTTGAATATGTATCAATAAGGTTTGAACAGGTGTTGAATACTATACGCTGATTATAATTTAAATGATACGTGCCAAAACTAGGTATATTTGATTCAAATCGCGATGCTGAATTATTGTTATTTTGATTAATTAGTTTAAGCGCATCTGACTTGGTTTTTGTATAGTCTTTTAATTGTTCTGCGTTTGAATTTAATAAACTACCACTATAATTTCTTTCATCTACAATTTGAACATTACCACTACTATACATATTTGGTGTTGGATAGTTAGGTATGATTTCACTAGCTCTTTGATTTCCTAATGTAGTTAAAGTATTTGGATCTGGAATATTTAACCCTTGCCGCACGCTGCTTTGCTGTCCATAGGCATTATTAGAGAATATATTAAGAACCAAGATTAAAATAAGATATTTTTTCATTAAATTCTCCCCTAATATATTATTAGGTTGAAATTATATTATTTGCAATCCTAAAATTCTAATTCTGGGTTATTGGCACTTTGTTTTGGGACTTCGTGGAAATGGCAAATAACACTTATAATATTGCCTTTATTCTTCATTGAAAGCCAACCGCCATGAAGCTCTATGAATTTTTTGACCAATACAAGACCTAAGCCGCCTTGCTTTGTGCCTTCGGTAAAGGCTTCAAACTCCATTGCTCCAAGTTTTGGATTAAAATTATGATTAGGCGCCGATACGATTATATCGACTGTATCTTCAATGCGTATTGCCGAAAGCGAAATATTATCGCCTTCTTTGCAATTACGCATCGCATTATCAATTAAGTTTATCATAATCTGACGAATGCGTTTTTCATCGGCGCGAATTAAACCAACATCAGGTGGGCAATTAATATCAATTAAAACCTGGGCATCGGTTACTTTGGTTCTTGCAAGCTCAGAGCTATCTAAGAATAGTTTTTCTATATTCACATCGCCCAAATCAAGGGGCGCTTGCCCCGCATCAATCATTGCCAAATCAAGTAAATCATTCACCATTTTTTCAAGTGAGTCCGATGCAGATTTTACATTCTCAATATAGTCAGTTTGGTTTTGATTGAGTTCACCGCCAAATCCTTGAAGAAGGAAATCTGTATAGCCCTTAATAGTATTAAGTGGGGTACGTAATTGATATGATACTTTTTCAAGGAATGAAGTTTTAAGATTATCAGCTTCGGCAAGCGCATCGGCTTTTTCGCGCAATAATTTTTCCATTTCTTCATGTACGGTAATATCCGTAAAGGCAACCAAAGTTGCGCCATCTGGTAATGGTCTTGTAAGCCAGACAAGAGTCTTGCCGCCTTGAATTTTGATTTCACCTTGGGTTTCTTGTCTTGCATTCGGGCTTGGGTCGCAAATTCTTGCTTCTAAATCAATCCAGAATTCATCATTATCATATTGATTTTTAGCTATGCGATATATTTTTCCAAACTCCGCTCTTTCATCAATAAAGGCATAGTCAAGATTCCAAATGTCACAGAATGATTTATTCGCAAGCGCAAGCTTCCCATCAGAGCTGAATACCGCGATACCTTCATTAAGCTTATCGAGTGTAGATCTTTGCACTTCGATTTGGGTTTTGAATTGCGCCTGTAATAATGCTTTATCGGAAATGTCTTCAAATAAAACCAATAGACCCCCTGTTGGTTGCCTTTGTCGCATTACGCGCATAATACGCCCATCTGGCAAAGTCCAAGTTTCGTCAGGGATTGCACTCGTGGCTTTGTAATGAGCGATTTCACTTTCTTTGAAGTGAAGATAATTTCCTTGATGCGGAAGCCTTGAGCGCGACCTTAGCCTATCAAGTAATTCTTCATGGCTTGGCTGTTCATCAAGCCAAGAATGTTCAATGCCCCATAATTTTGCGAATGCATGATTATAAGTATTTAAGCGCCTTGAAGCATCAAATACTGCAACGGCTTCATTAAGATGATTAAGGGTTTCAGTATGCGCTTTGGCTTCACGCTTAAGAATTTCCGAAGTTTCAATTTCATCGGAAATATCAAATGCCATGCCCATTGCGCCATCAAATGTAGGGGAAATTAAAATTCTATATGGCTTACGCTCACCAAAGGCATTTATTGCGCGTGTATCCACCATATTATGGCCTGAGATTGCTTTTATGCCATCTTCAATACATTTTTTATCAAGGCTTACATCCGAATTTATCGCGCTCTCGATTGAATCTTTTTCAACTATTTCTAAGAAGGCCGAATTTGCCCAAACCAATTTTCCTTCATGGTCGATTTTCCATACTGGTGTTGGAATTGCCATAGTACCAATTGCGCCGAAACTATCTTGTGTTGGGCGCATTGAAACAAACGCATTCGCGCCAATTGGCATGCCTTCAATTTTTATACCGCGCAAAACTTGATCAAAAGATTTTCCATTTTCACGTAATTGCTTAAGGTTTTCTGCAAACTCTGGGCTTTTATCTATTGCCGATCTTATTAATTGCACATTATCAGTGTCGGTATTTTGCACATTAGTTAAATAGCCAAGAAGTTTCTTAATCTTAGACAAAGCATTTTTATCACCAACCCCATCAGGATTACCAATATTAAAACCATCATCGGTTTCTGGCCATATGAAATAATATTTGTTGGAATTATTGAATGCCATAAGGCTTAATTCATCAATATTTACAGCATCAAATAAATTTTCGCTGTTTTGATTTTTTGGCTTTTTTTCCAAAAGACTTGAAATAATAAATGCAATGCCGGCCCCAAGTAAAAAACTTGGCGCATATCCCATTAGAGAAGAAAAATTAATATTATTTAGAAATTCAAAACTTAAAAGCAAAAACATAATCCATTATGTCAAATTATGCTTAATAAACTCTAAAATAAAAAAAAGCGATGCATAAGCACCGCTTTAATTTTCAGTAATTTATAGAATTAATATCTATAAGTATCAGGCTTAAATGGTCCAGATATTGGAACTTCAATATATTTGGATTGCTCTTCTGAAAGTTCAGTTAGAGTTGCGCCAACTTTTGCAAGGTGCAAACGCGCTACTTTCTCATCTAATGATTTAGGAAGCACATAAACTTTATTTTCATAAGCTGATAAATTTGTATGTAATTCAATTTGCGCCAAAGTCTGGTTTGTAAATGATGCCGACATAACAAATGATGGGTGACCAGTTGCATTGCCAAGATTTACCAAACGACCTTCAGAAAGCATAATAATACGCTTACCATCAGGGAATTCGATTTCGTCAACTTGAGGCTTCACATTGTGCCATTTATAGTTTTTAGTTGCCGCAACTTGGATTTCGCTATCGAAATGACCTATATTACAAACAATTGCGCGATCTTTCATTGCGCGCATATGCTCAATTGTAATTACGTCTTTATTACCAGTCGCAGTTACGAAAATATCAGCGCGTGGCGCCGCTTGTTCCATAGTTACAACTTCATAACCTTCCATTGCCGCTTGAAGTGCACAAATTGGATCTATTTCTGAAATCATTACACGGCAACCAGCATTACGAAGTGAAGCCGCAGAGCCTTTACCAACGTCACCAAAACCGCAAACCATTGCAACTTTGCCCGCCATCATCACATCAGTACCACGGCGAATACCGTCAACCAAAGATTCTTTACAACCATAAAGATTGTCGAATTTAGATTTTGTCACGCTATCATTTACGTTAATACCTGGGAATGGAAGCTCACCACGTTCCGCCATTTGATAAAGTCTATGAACACCAGTTGTTGTTTCTTCTGAAACGCCTTTTACAGATTTTGCAAGCGCAGAATAGAAGCCAGGTTTTTCAGCCAAATAGCGTTTCATAACCGCAAATAATGCTTCTTCTTCTTCATTTTGTGGATTTGAAATTACGCTTGCATCTTTTTCAGCTTTTGGACCAAGAACGCAAAGAAGCGTTGCATCGCCGCCATCATCAAGAATAAGATTAGGGAAGCCGCCATCATGCCATTCAACAGTTTTGTGAACATATTCCCAATATTCAAGCAATGTTTCGCCTTTTTTCGCAAATACAGGAACGCCAGTTGCCGCAATGGCCGCCGCCGCTTGGTCTTGGGTTGAATAAATATTGCAAGATGACCATTGAACATCTGCACCCAAAGCCGTCAAAGTTTCAATCAAAACCGCTGTTTGAATTGTCATATGCAGGCAGCCGGCAATACGCGCGCCTTTTAAAACTTGCTTTGGGCCATATTCTTCGCGAGTTGCCATTAGACCTGGCATTTCGATTTCAGCGATTTTAATTTCTTTACGACCCCAGTCAGCAAGGCCAATGTCAGTTACGATATAATTAGTCATGTTTTTTCCTTTAGCGAACGCCAAGTTTGCAATTAACTTAAACATATAAAGAAATCTTTAAGTGATTGCAAGCTTTGAAGATGATTTTGCATTAGTATATATAAAACTAATAAGATAAGGCGATTTATGCGATTTGATTTAAATAATAGTGACGCTACCCTAGAATTTGCTGCAAAACTTGCGGACATTTCTAAAAAAGGCGATTTTATTGCACTATTTGGTGATTTGGGAATGGGGAAAACCACTTTTTCGCGTGGTTTTATAAATGCACTTTTGGGCGATATCGAAGTGCCAAGCCCAACATTCACACTTTTGCAAACCTATGATTATGAAATCCCAATTTATCATTTTGATTTATATCGCTTAAAATCGCCCGAAGAAATTTGGGAATTAGGTTGGGAAGATATAATTGACGGCATAAGTTTGGTTGAATGGCCGCAAATGGCAGGTGAATATTTACCGAAAAATCGCTTGGAAATCCACTTGCAACAAAATGCAAATGGCCGCATTGCTTTATTAAAACCAAATGGCGCAAATTGGGAAGCAAGATTAGAAAAGGTCAAAAATGCCTTCATTTGAAAATAAAATAAGTGAAATAATTGTCAAATCTGGCTTTGAAGGGGCAGTTCGTATAAATCTTGCCGCTGATGCATCCACAAGAACTTATGAACGCCTAGAGCTTAATGGCAAAAGCGCAATTCTTATGAAAGCGCCGCCAGGCAATGAAAACCCCCCTTGCCCAATTAATGCCGATATAGAAGCGCGAATTGCCCTTGGCTGGAATGCAACCTCACGCCTTGCCGCCTCACGTGTAGAGGCATTTGTGGCGATTGCAGATTTTCTTGAAACTAATGGCTTTAAAGCACCAAAAATATACGCTGAAGATTATGAAACCGGACTTGCCGTAATCGAAGATCTTGGAAATAATCTGTACGCGGATTTATTGAAAGAATTCCCAGAAAAAGAAGATGAACTATATACTGCCGCAGGGAAATTACTTGCTAAGCTTCATGCATTAGAAGTCCCTAAGACAATTCCTTCACCAAATGGCGAATGGCCCATTCTTGAATTTGATAGGCTTGCCTTAGAAGTTAATGCCGATTTATTCATTGATTGGGTGCCGCAATATCTTGGAATTGCTAGCTTTAGTGATGAAACTATTCTTGAGTGGCAAAGCCTTAGAGATGAAATTATTGATGAAATCCTTACCCATAAAAGAGTGCTTACATTAAGGGATTATCATGCCGAAAATATGCTTTGGCTTGATGGCCAAATTGGTCTTTTAGATTTTCAAGATGCCGTACTTGGCTTTAGGGCATGGGATTTTTCTATGCTTCTTCATGATGCAAGACGCGATGTTTCAAAATCTGCTTATAATTCCGCAATAAATGCTTATTGCGATGAAACAGGCGCAAAAAAAGAAGAATTAGAAAAAGAAATCGCACTTGAAGGCGCTATAAATACCCTAAGGATTATTGGTATTTTCTCAAGACTTATAAAACGCGATGGCAAGGAAAAATATCGTGCTTTTATGCCGCGTGAAATTGGGCATTTAGAAGAAATATTAGAGCATCCAAAACTTGCAAAATTAAAAGCATTTATAATGCAAAATGCGCCTATTGAATCTTTAAGGAATTCATAATGAATACGCCTGAAAAAATACCTCATAAAGCTATGGTTTTTGCCGCAGGGCTTGGAACGCGCATGCGCCCTATTACTAATGATAGACCCAAAGCCATGGTTGAGGTTGCAGGCAAAACACTTATAAATCATTTATTAGACAGGCTTGCGGACGCAGGCATTGAAACCGCAATTGTAAATACATTTCATTTTGCCGATAAATTAGTGACACACTTATCCCCGCGCCAAAATAATTCACCAAAGCTTATATTTTCAAGAGAAGATAATTTACCAGAGCCACTTGAAACCGAAGGAGGACTTATTAATGCGCTTGATAAATTAGGTGAAGGCACAATTCTTACTTGTAATGCCGATGCAATCTGGCTTGAAGACACGGCAATAGCGCGCCTTATAAATGCTTATGATCCTTTAAAAATGAATGGGCTTTTATTATTGGCGCGAATTGATAGATCCCTTGGTTTTGATGGTAATGGCGATTTTTTCATGGATAGCGAAGGTAAATTAACAAGGCGCGGCGATGCACCATCTTCGCCTTTTGCCTATGCGGGTGTACAGATTACCGACACTAAACATTTTAAAAATAAGCCAATTGAAAAGCGTTCTTTATCCAAAACTTGGTTTGAAGAATGGATACCCAATGAAAAACTTTATGGGCTTGAGCTTGAAGGTGATTGGCTTCATGTTGGTGACCCAAAAGCAAGGATGGACGCCGAAGCGAAATTACTCTCGCTTCGCCCATAAATCGGGGCGCCGTTCCTTGGTGACTTTTTCACTTTCAGCAAGTTTCCATTTTTCAATTTCGGCATGATTGCCAGACATTAAAACCTTTGGAATTTCGCGGCCTTCAAATTCTTGAGGACGTGTATATAATGGATGTTCAAGAAGACCATTTTCAAAGCTCTCATTTTCATGGCTTTCCGCCTTGCCCATTACCCCATCAAGTAGGCGCACTACGCTTTCAGTAAGCAATTGCGCGGCAATATCGCCGCCCATTAAAACCACATCGCCAATGCAGATTTCTTCCATTTGAGCAATTTCAATTGCGCGTTCATCAAGCCCTTCAAAACGTCCACAAAAAAGAATAATCCCATCACCTTGTGAAAGTTCACGCACTCGCTTCTGTGTTAAAGGTTTGCCGCGCGGTGTAAGATAGATAATAGGGCGATTATTGGCTTCTATGCTTCTTATTGCATTCAGGGCAATATCAGGCTTAATAACCATGCCCGCGCCACCGCCCGCCATAGTATCATCGATTTTATTATGCTTGCCTTCACCAAAATCACGGAGCGCAATAGTTTCAAGTGACCATATTTCTTTTTCAAGCGCTGTCCCCAAAAGGCTTACACCTAATGCCCCCGGCCAGGCTTCTTTAAATAAGGTTATTACTGAAACTTTGAATGTCATACTTTTTTATATGGCAGAATTTTATAAATTGCACTAATTTTACTAAGTTTTATTTCAATATTTTTCGCATAAAAACACTATGATCAATTACAAATGGGGAATAATTTAAATAGGGCATGAATGGATCGCAATCTATAAAGCCGTGTTTTCTAAAGAATTTTAATGCCGCCGATTGTTTATTACCGGTTTCTAATCTTATATCCTTAATTTGCAGCTTTTTTGCTTCTTCAAGGGTTTTTTCAAGGATTTTATCGGCAATTCCTTTGCCGCGATATTCTTGTAAAATATAAAATTTACTTATTTCACCAATATTATCGTGAAACATAATACCGCCAATAGCTATGATTTCAAAATTATATTTGACTTCAAAGAATTTAGCATTTTTTGCTATCAAGTCAGTAGCCGAAGGTTCAAACATTTCTTCGGATGGATAGCTTGAGATTTCCTCATAATGCTTATCAAGAATTTTAACCAAAGCCGGACTTACGCCATATATAGGCTGTATATTTATTTCCATCTTAATCCCCCACGCAAAGCTACTATAAGTTTACGTAAAGGCAAGTAAAATCTTTGCAGCCTATAGTAGCTTTTTCATAAAAACGCTGGTTTCAATTGCAAAAGGCTCAAGCTCTGTATAAGGATGGAACGGATCGCATACTTTATAGCCTTCTCTTTCATACATTCTTAGGGCCGCATGCTGCTTTATGCCTGTTTCAAGGCGAATATCTTTAAAGCCTTTATCGATTGCATCTTGTTCAAGCTTTTTAACCAATTCCTTGGCAAGTGAAGTTCCGCGAAATTCTTTGCGAACATACATTCTTTTGAGTTCGGCAAAGCCATCATAAAAACCAATTGCACCACAAGCCGCAGGCTTATCATCAACAAAACCAACATAGAAATTTAGATTTGGCCGAAAAATTGAACTTAGATCTAGTCCATGATGCTGTTCTGGGGCATAGCCGCTTAATGCCTCGTCAAGCTCTGAAACTAAGGCAATAACAATATCGTCTATATCGGTATATTTTTTAAATTCTATAGTCATAAGTTTTAGTAACAGTTTTTTGTAATTTATTTATTAAATCTAATGCTATTTTAATTCAGATTGCAAATCAATTCTAATATTTAAACATAAAAAACCCCACCATATGGTGGGGCATTTTATTTATTGGCACAAGCTTAAGCTTGTCTTTCAACCATCATTTTTTTAAGTTCGGCAATTGCCTTAGCAGGATTTAATCCTTTAGGGCAAACTTGCGCACAATTCATAATAGTGTGACAACGATAAAGTCTGAACGGGTCTTCAAGATTATCAAGACGTTTGCCAGTTTCTTCATCACGGCTATCAACCACCCAACGATAAGCTTGTAATAAAGCCGCAGGGCCAAGATACCTATCGCCATTCCACCAATAAGATGGGCAAGAAGTAGAGCAGCAAGCACATAAAATACACTCATATAAGCCATCAAGCTTTGAACGATCTTCTGGTGATTGTAACCATTCAGTTTCAGGCATAACCGTAACATGTTGAAGATGCGGTTCAATTGTTGCGTATTGCGAATAGAAATTGGTTAAATCAGGCACTAAATCTTTCACAACTTCCAAATGCGGAAGCGGCGAAATTGAAATTTTAGAGCCCGAACATTCTTCATGACCCTTAGTGCACGCAAGCGTATTATTGCCATCAATATTCATTGCGCAAGAACCGCAAACCCCTTCGCGGCAAGAACGACGGAAAGTAAGCGTGCTATCTATATTATCTTTAATATAAATTAGAGCATCAAGTACCATTGGACCGCATGCGTCTTTAGGAACATCATAAGTGTCCCAACGTGGATTTTCACCAGAATCAGGATCAAAGCGGTAAATACGGAAAGTTCTTATATTGTTTGAACTACCTTCTGGAGCAGGCCAATGTTTGCCTTTTTTAATCCGCGAGTTCGCTGGTAATGCTAATTCAACCATTTTTATCCCCTGAATATCGGCTTTTCAATACTACTTACATACGATTTGTAAATGCTAATAGATGGATTTTTCATTAATATTTTATTTTTTTGGACAGTAACATGCTTTGATAAACAAATATGCTTAATAAATCACGCCGGTTAAGTATAATCCTTCGGATGGCGCAACCTGTCCACAGGCTTTTCTATCCTTGGCATCAAGGGCTTTTTGCAAATCATCTATATCCCAATAACCACGCCCAACTTCGACAATAGAACCAACCATAGAGCGCACTTGCCGATGTAAAAAGCTTGTGGCCTTTAGTGTGCAATGTATCTGCTCCCCGAATTGGGTATTAGTTTTAAAGATTTTAAATTCATCAAGGGTTTTAATGGGCGATGCGGCTTGGCATTCTGAATCTCTGAAAGTTGAAAAATCATGCTGTCCCAATAATAAATTGGCGGCCTTTTGCATTTTTTCCAAATCTAAATCATAGGGCACACGCCAAGCAAGACCATGATTTAAAGCCAATAAAGCTTTTTGATTTTGAATAATATATAAATATTCGCGCTTTTTGGCCGAAAACCTTGCATTAAAATCATCGGGCATTTTTGTTGCGCTTTTAATCGAAACCTTGCCAGATTTGCGCAAATTGGCATTTAACGCATCCAAAAGCCGATAATCTTGCCAATCCTTATTCAGTATTACACTACATACTTGACCCGTTGCATGAACACCCGCATCGGTACGTCCCGCAACAACTAATCTTTTTTTCTCACCGTCAATTTTAAAGATTGCTTCTTCTATAGCGTCTTGAACACCACAATTTTGCGGCTGCGACTGCCAGCCACAAAAGCTTGAACCATCATATTCAACTATTAATTTCCAATTATTCAAACTTACCACCAATCGGTAAAACTAATTCATCAGAAGTTTGCACAGGTTTGCCTTCACGCTGTAATTTTAATATACGCACCGAACCATTTTTCGCGCCAATAATATTATTATCCATTATCATGCCATATTCAGATGAAATATCTTCATAGCGGCTATCAAGGATTTTATATCTTACACCTTCAAGCATAGTCCAAGCAGACGGCAATGGACTAAAGCCTCTAATTTTACAATCTATTGCTTTTGCATCTTGTGACCAATCAATACGCGCTTCTTCTTTGGTGATTTTTGAAGCATAAATAAGGCCATCTTCGGTTTGCTTGCTCGGTTTTAATTTACCAGAAGCAATTTTTGGCAAAATATCCACTAAGAGCTTTGCGCCAATATTTGCACATTTTTCGGACAAACTACCATAATTATCAGAATCAAGAATTTCTAAATCCTGCTTTGCATAAATATCGCCTGTATCAAGACCAATATCCATTGCCATAATCTGCACAGAAGTGGTTTTATCGCCGGCTTCGATAGATCTTTGAATAGGCGCGGCACCACGCCATCTTGGTAAAAGACTTGGGTGAATATTAAGGCAACCAAATTTTGGGGCATCAAGAATAGGCTTTGGCAATAATAAGCCATAGGCAACCACAATTGCGAAATCTAAATTAAGCGCGGCAAACTCCGCTTGGGCTTCGCTTGATTTAAGGCTTAGAGGCGTTTTTACATTAAGCCCAAGCTCTTCAGCGCGTTTATGTATAATTGTTGGTGCAAGTTTTTGTCCGCGCCCACGTGGTCTTGGCGGCTGTGAATAGACACACACAATTTCATGCCCCGCATCATAAAGGGCATTTAAAGCAGGAAGGGCAAATTCAGGGGATCCAAGAAAGGCAATACGCATACGCCCTTATAAGACGAGAGGTAAAAAAAAGCAAAAAAAAGAGGTGCAATAAATGCACCTCTTAATTTCAGATTTATAAGCTTTTAAGCAGCTCTTACTTTTGCAAGGAAATTATTAGTTTCCACTTCAAGTCTTGCCGCTTGCATAGAAAGTTCTGATGAAGCCGAAAGAACTTGAGATGCCGCCGCACCAGTTTCCGAAGCCGTTTCAGTAACCTTGATTACATCTTGGGTTACTGATTGTGAAGCAGTTGCAACTTCGGCAATCGAGCGTGCAATTTCATGAGTTACTGAGGCTTGGCTATTTACTGATTGACCAATGTCACCTGCGATACCTGAAATACGGCCGATAACTTTTTCAATTCTGTTCATTGCATCACATGCACCTTCAACCACATTTTGGATAAGGGTAATGTGACCGCCAATTTCATCAGTAGCGCCAGCCGTTTGATTTGCAAGGTTTTTAACCTCTTGCGCCACGATTGCGAAACCAGCACCCGCACTACCTGCTCTTGCCGCTTCGATTGTCGCGTTAAGTGCAAGAAGATTTGTTTGCTCAGCTATGCCTTTAATAAGTTCAACAACTTCCGAAATATTTTTCGCCGCGCCAACTAATTCGCCAACTGCTTGTTGTGCTTCCATGCTTACTTGCACCGCTTCTGAGGCAACTTGCGCCGATTCATCAGATGCACCTTGGATTTGATTAATCGCATTTGTTAATTCCGAAGCAGAGTTTGACGCCGTATTAGCATTAACCGTTGATTCTTCCGCCGCAGCCGCAACCGATGATGCCATTTGGTTAGTTTGCTCAGCTGCCGCCGACATTGCCTGAGCCGTTGCATTAAGCTCTGCCGAAGCCGCAGCCACAGCACGTAGCATATCGCCTGCTACACGCTCATAACCCGCTGTTGCTTCTTCAATCACTTGACTGCGTTTAATTTGCGCCATTGCTTCTTCTTTTGAAAGATTTTCAAGACGGGCACGTTCAATTGCATTTGCACGGAATACTTCAACCGCTTGCGCCATTGTGCCAAGTTCATCACCTCTATCAAGCCCTGGGACTTGTGAATCTGTATTGCCATTTGCCAATACACCCATTGCATCGGTTAATTCTGAAACTGGTTTGGTTAAAGTTCTTGCAAATAAGAAGCCAATGAATGAAGCCGCCGCACCAACTAATAGTGTAACAATCGC
>CAYUCW010000055.1:0-3793 GCA_964443435.1 uncultured Caulobacteraceae bacterium
GAAGGGATAAGGCGATTGGCAACTTCATAGGCACAGGCAACATGCATTGCGGTTGGGAATGTATCATTTGAAGATTGGCTCATGTTTACATGATCATTCGGGTGCACTGGTTTTTTGCTTCCCATTTCACCGCCAAGCAATTCGATTGCGCGATTGGAAATAACTTCATTGGCATTCATATTTGATTGCGTGCCAGAGCCAGTTTGCCAAACCACAAGTGGGAAATGCGCATTTAATTTGCCGTCAATTACTTCATCGGCGGCTTTAACGATAATATCGCCAATATCTTTTGGCATTTTACCAAGCTTCATATTAGTAATAGCCGCCGCTTTTTTAACAATACCCAATGCACGAACAATTGCTTCTGGTTGCTTTTCCCAACCGATTTTGAAATTGCCAAGACTTCTTTGAGCCTGAGCGCCCCAATATTTTGAATTATCAACTTCAATTGGGCCAAAAGTATCGGTTTCTGTGCGGGTAGTTGTCATTTGAATTTCCTTAATTTTGTGCCACTTCTATAATGCCAGAAGCTTAAATTGCAAAGTAAAAACGACATAAATATCAGGCATTATTTTGACATTCAAATGTTTATTAATTAGGGACATGAAATGAATATTCTTTTGCTTAAATTGCTACTCGTTCCATTTTTTATCGGCCTAATGAGTTTGGTGGCAAAAAAATTCGGCTCTAATTGGGCGGGAATTTTTGGCGGAATGCCTGTGGTTGGCGGCCCAATCCTTATTATTCTTATTCTTGAAAATGGCACGGAGTTTGGGACGAATGCCTCGATTGCGGCGGTTGCATCGGCGGCGGCCTATATTTGTTTTGGTATTGCCTATAGTCATTTAGTAAAGCGTTATAATTGGCAATTAAGCATGCTTGGCGCGGTTATTATATGGTCAATTGCGGCATGGATAATTATGGAAATCAAGCCAGATCTAATTCTTGCAATTATCATAAGCTTTTTTGTGATTTTATCGTCTGAATTTTTAATGCCAGATTTTGAAAAGACACAGAATAATAGTGCGAAAAGCCTTAATTTGACAGTTCGTATGTTTGCCGGTGTCGCGCTTACGCTTTTGATATCTGCAATCGCACATATAGCAGGAAGTAGGTTAAGTGGCCTTCTTGCGCTTTACCCCATTCTTGGCACTATTATGCTTGTATCGACGCATAAATCTTTTGGATATAATGAAGCAATAAAATTATTCCGTGGCATGTCACGCGGGGCTTATTCAATTCTTGGATTCTTTGGAAGTCTTGCATATTTTGGCAATAAAATGCCATTAATATTGGCGATTTTAATTGCGATTTTTGCCGCGTTATTAATTCAAGCAATAGTGGTAACTTTGTTTTTAAAACAAACTAGGGCTTAAGTTTTTTCTTCTTATCTGGCGTTGCTGCCGCGATATCAAACATTGCTTTTATGAAAACTTCTGGATCATCTAATTGATCTTCGCTTACTAGATAATAGAGTTTCGATTCTGGATATGCGTGATCTTTTTCACAAATATCGTTTAAATGTTCAGATTGCTTGGTTGGCTTTATCAATAGGCGATTATCGCAAACAAAGGCAACTGTCTTGCCATCTACATAAAGGCAATATTCACCAAACATTGGGCGCACACTAAAGCGTGTAAAATGACCAAGCTTAGTAAGAAGATAATCTATAAAATCTTTATCGGTTGCCATGTTACTTCCAATTAATCGGTGGGGCTTTTGTCTTAAGTTCCATAATTTTAGCTTTTAATTCTTCCATTAATTTAAGTTTATCTTCATTCCAATTCAAAGCATTACCAATATAAACCGATACATTCATAGGCACAAAAAGGCTTTCTCCTTTGGGCAATGCACGCCCCGCACCATGAATATAAACAGGGATTATTGGCGCTTTTGGGCAATGCTCAGCAAGTCTTGCAATGCCAGATTTAAAGGGCTGTAATTCTTCAGGATTACCGCGTGTTCCTTCGGGAAAAACAATAAGGATTTGATTATTATCAAGCGCAGCTTTGGCTTCTTCTAAGATGTCTTCGCCTTTTACGGGTTTTCTTTTAAGCGGGATAATACCAACAATATTTCTTGAAAACCATGAAGATATTGGATTGCTTAGGAAATGGTCGGCGGCGGCAACAGGGCGCAAAATATCAAGAGTTCTTGCCCTAAATAAGCAAAGCAAAACCAAAGTATCAATATGACTATTATGATTGGCGGCAATAATCGCGGGCCCAGTAAGGGGTAGGTTTTCTTTGCCCTCTGTGTGCATTCCAATAAGAAGACGTGCCGCAGGACGGACAATGAATTTTAATAATCCGCGTCTTAATAACTGAAGCACTTAAATATCCTTTAGATTTTCTTTGACCTCATGCCATGGGTTTTTGCAATCGAAGTATCATTTAAAAGGCTTTTATACTCATCACTTTCGATAGGATAAATCGCAATTTTGCTTTCTAAATTATTATGAACACCATAGCCCAAAGTTTTTACAAGTGGCGATGCCCTAAGGCAGGATTGCGGCTTTGAAAACAAAGCTTCTTTAGCAATTTCAAATTCGTCCATTTCCATATCGCGGCGCTTCATATAGACAAGCGTCAATAATTCATCCGAAGTATATTTATACGGATTATTAAGTGCGATTTCCAATTGTAACGCAGCAATAGTTCCGGCTTTCGCCTCTTTTTTAGCTGTCTTTAGATTATAATCAGATGCCACAAGTATAAATGCGTTAGTATAGTTTGTTGTATTCATGTCGTTTATATAGATTAAAATTTTTCTAATGCAAAGAATGCAAGGAAGTGAAAATATATTGGCGCGGTAAAGGTAAGGCTGTCAAGTCTATCAAGTATGCCTCCATGCCCTGGAATTGCATTTGATGTGTCTTTTACGCCTAAATCTCTTTTTATCGCACTCATGGTTATATCGCCACCAAAACCTGCAATTGGAATGACAATAGCCAATAAAACTAATGGAAATCCAGTCATTGGTGTGAATATAGGACCAAGTAAAATAATAAATATAAATGTAGTTATAAAGCCGCCAATTGCACCTTCCCAAGTTTTATTAGGGCTTACATTAGGTGTGATTTTGGTTTTTCCAAAACTTTTGCCCCAAATATACTGCGCTACATCATTAAGTTCGGTTATGAAAAGAATAAAGAATACAAGGCCAATTGTTCCTGATGGCGGAAGCTCATGCAAAGGGACTTGAAGTAATAATGGGATATAGCCAATATTTAAAACGCAAACTACTACGCCCCAATAAATTATCCCAACTGTTGATAAAAAACCATCAGTTCGCCCAATCCATGCCATTGCAAGGGCAAGTGCAAGAAATAAATAAACCGGAACAAGCGTAAGGAAAAAACCAATTCTATCTATGCCAATTGCAAAATAAGCAATTAATATTGCCGAATAGGCAATAAGCATTATTGGCCTATCTTCCTTACGACTAGGCGCAAGCGATAAATATTCTTTAAGCGCCAAAAAAGAAATAATTGCGAATAAAATTATAAAGGGAAGTTTTCCTAGTAATAATGTTCCGCAAAGTAAAATCGATATAATCCACCATGATTTCATGCGCGGCATTAAGTCTGAAAAATTACCATTATTCGCAGTTTTAAACTTGGCAATTGCCGTGCCAATAACCAATAATAGAAATAGACCGGTGAAGGCTATAATCATTGGCAATGATAATATTGGTATAAATGATAAAATCTGCATTTTTTGGTCATATAGCAATTGATAAAAGAATAAAACCTCTAATTTGTCTTGACGATTTTTAAAACGGGTTCATTCTA
>CAYUCW010000055.1:3893-12826 GCA_964443435.1 uncultured Caulobacteraceae bacterium
AAAAGAATAAAACCTCTAATTTGTCTTGACGATTTTTAAAACGGGTTCATTCTAGGGTCAGGACTTATTATTTAACGAAGTGGGAATTGTTCTTTGTCAAAGAAATAACGTGAGAAAAGGTTTTTGCGCAACACACGAAATTAATTAATGAGTCCTGACCCTAACAAAAAAGAGGTAATTATGAATCGACGTGAATTAATCTATAGTATTGGCGCACTAAGTTTGGCAATGAATACAAAAACTGCTTTCGCAAATGAAGGAATAAAAATGAACGCCCCGATTGCTAAGAAAATACCTATTACTATTAAACAATTAGGTCGCACGCGCACTGATGATTATGCTTGGATGCGTGATGAAAATTGGCGCGATGTTCTTAATGATCCTTCAAAACTAAACACTGAGATTCGTAGTTATTTGGTCGAAGAAAATAATTATACTAAATCGGTTTTGCTTGATAAAACAACGGAACTTCGCGAAACCTTATTCAAAGAAATGCGCGCAAGAATTAAAGAAGATGATTCAAGCCCACCAAGCCCAGATGGTGAATATTCATATTATCGTCGCTTTAGGGAAGGTGGCCAATATCCAGTTATTGCCCGAAAAAAAATCAATCCTGTAACCAAAGAATTTATCTCACCTGAGCAAATTTTGATTGATGGCGATAAAGAAGCAAAACCGCATAAATTCTGGAAACTTGTAGATTATACCCATAATAAGTCCCAAGATTTTATTTCATATTCGGTTGATTATGAAGGCGCAAGAAATTGCGATATTTATTTCCGCATTGTTTCAAATTCACAAAATCTTTCTGAGAAGCTTGAAAATACAACAGGTGATATTGTTTGGGCCAAAGATAATCGCACAGTTTTTTATGTTAAAAATGATGCCGAAGTGCGCCCTGTAAAAGTTATGCGCCATATTATTGGTACAGATCCGAAAAGCGATGTTTTAGTGTATCAAGAAAAAGATCCGGCTTATTTTGTTGGGCTTTCTGAAAGCTCATCTGGGGAATATGTATTTATAGTTTCAGAAGCTTCAGATCACACCGAATGTCGCTATTTGCCACTTGAAACCCCGACTGCTAAGCCTGTTTTATTCTCTAAAAGAAAAGCAGGCTTTGAATATTTGCCAGATCATCATGGCGATTATTTTTATTTCAAAACCAATAAGGATAAAGCCACCGATTATAAAATTATGCGCACTAGCGTCCAAAAACCAAGCCCGAAAGATTGGGAAGATTATATCCCATATAGTGATGGCACATTGGTTGATAATTTTATACTATATAAAGATTATATGGCGCGAATTGAAATGTTTGACGCGCTTCCAAGAATTACAATCCATGAATTGGCATCAAAGTCAGAGCATGTGATTTCATTTAATGAAGAAGCGTTCGATTTAGATTTAATTGGCGGCTTTGAATTCGATACAAATATTGTAAGGTTTGGTTATTCTTCACCTTCAACGCCTTATGAATCCTATGATTATAATATGCAAACCAAAGAAAGGGTTTTGGTAAAACGCCAAGAAATTCCGTCTGGTCATAAAAAAGAAGATTATATAGTTAAGCGCGTTCAAGTGCCTTCGGGTGGTGTTAATGTGCCGCTTACTCTGCTTTATAAAAATGACACGCCAATTGATGGCACAGCGCCCGTATATTTATATGGTTATGGCTCTTATGGGATTACAATGCCCGATAGTTTTGGCGCAAACATATTAAACCTTGTAAATCGTGGCTTTATTTGTGCGGTGGCGCATATAAGGGGCGGCATGGAGCGTGGCTATAATTGGTATCAGAGCGGTAAAATGCGTAAAAAGCAAAACACCTTCACCGACTTTATTAATTGCGGCAAATTCCTAATCGATAATAATTATACCAAAAAAGGCAATATTTATGCCGAAGGCCGCTCTGCGGGTGGCCTTTTAATGGGCGTTGTTGTCAATCAAGCACCAGAGCTTTTTGGCGGCATTGTTGCGGGTGTTGCCTTTGTTGATATGATGAATACGATTTCCGATGATACATTGCCATTAACACCGCCAGAATGGACGGAATGGGGCAATCCAATCAAAGACGTGGGTGATTATGACACTATGGCGGCTTATAGCCCTTATGATAATGTCGAAACCCGTGCCTATCCACCAATATTTGCGCAAACCGCACTTTCCGATAGCCAAGTAACCTATTGGGAGCCGGCAAAATGGATTGCCAAACTTAGGGCCACTTCGCCAAATGCCGGGCCATTCTTACTTAATGTAAATATGGAAGCGGGGCATGGCGGCGCATCAGGAAGATTTGATAGACTTAAAGAAATCGCGGATGCACAGGCATTCGTGCTTTGGTGTGCAAAGCGTGGGTAATTTATTTCTCTAAGTAAGTTTAATAATGATAAAAATAAAAGAAATTAAAGACGGCAAACAATTAAAATTATATAATGAGTCAGATAAATATACACCAATTTCGATAAGAACTAGCTCATATTTGAATCATGAATCAGATTTTGTTTATAATGAAAGAAATGACTCTTTTGGATTTTATGTTTTTTTTCGTCATACTAATTCAAACTTTTATGAATTTGCATTTTATGAAAATAGCCATGAATTTAAAGATCTTACGGTTTTAATTTATAGTGCAACCCATATACCCCAAGAATTAAGCATTAAAAATAAAATAATTGGAAATCCTATATTTGAAGTTGATGAAGATAAAATATTAAATTCAAATAATGATAAATATCCACCTTCTGCTGAATTTGAAACACCAATTTCACTCGGTTTTGGGGAGGATTTTATTGAAATTGCATTTGGTGAAATAGAAAAAGCAAATACAGAAATTACTTATGATTATTTATCATTTCTTGCAAAAGATAATATACTTCTCGGTGTCCGTGTAAAAAACCTATCAAAAGAGTTTATAAATGAAGTAATTTTAATGGATACACGAAAACAAAACTTGGTTTCGGATATTTATGTCTCATCAGAAAGTTATGCAAATCATGTGTTAAGTGCAGAGTATCCAGACAAAAGTCATAATAAACTAGAAGCAATTGTCAAAGTAACAAATGATTTTATTAATGGTGAAATGTCTGCATTAGATTTTGAAAAGATATATATAGACGTACACAAAAACCATACAGGCTTATATAAAGAAGTAAAAATTGATGGCGAAATAAGTGAAATATTTTTTAGTTTATTTTTTGAAGTTGATGCTTTTTGCAGCGTTCCAGAATGGTTCGATAAAGAAACAGATATCACCGCCGAGCAATTATTAGATGCTGCTAAAACAGCTATGGCAAAATATGAAGCCTATATTGCTTATAAAAATTCTAAAAATATTGGCAAGTATTTTAGTTTAGAAAACCAATATTTAAAGCGTAGTTTAATAAGACAAATTTATAAAATTAAATTTATTTTTTATCCAATCTTTGTTGTTCTTTTTGTCCAAGTAATAATATATTTTGTAAAAATATTACTTACAATTATTACACTTGGTAATGAAACGCTTAGTCCAGTTATAAATTTCTTGGTATATCCGGTTATTTTTACTTATTCCCTACATGAGATTTTTTCTCATTTTAAGGTGAAATATGTTTGCAATTCAATCATAATTAAATTCATTTGCGCTTTTATTTGGGGATTATTTGGCTATATTTATTCATTTATTGAAATTGAAACTTTCTCTAGAATACATTTTGCGGCTTTATTTACAGCTAATTTTGTTTGTTATTTATTCGCAACAAAGAATAACGACGAGAAATCAATTTCTAAAGTTTATACAGCATTTTATTTTATGAATATAGGGTTTTTAATCGCCAATAAAATTAATTTTCTAAGTATTTATTCTTGGGGTGTTCTTATACTTTCAATTTTGTTTTTGGCGTTAGAGCTAAAATATATAAAGCAAAAAGAAATTGAATAAATAATTTGCCATTTTTCTTATTTTATAGCCTAATGCAAAAAAGGGTATAAAATGGAAATAATACAAAATCTGCGATTGCCAGTAATTGCCGCGCCATTATTCATAATTTCTAATCCAAAGATGGTGATTGCGCAATGTAAGGCGGGCATAGTCGGAAGCTTTCCTGCGCTTAATGCGCGTCCTGAAAATGTGCTTCATGAATGGCTTGATGAAATCACGTCTGAACTGGGTGAGTTTAATGCCAAAAACCCTGAAAAACCTGCCGCGCCATTTGCGGTAAATCAGATTGTACACACTTCAAATGCGCGACTTATGCATGATGTAGAGGCATGCGTAAAATTCAAAGTGCCTTATATAATAACTTCGCTTGGCGCGGTGCCAGAGGTGAATGACGCCATCCATTCTTATGGCGGTAAAGTTTTTCATGATGTGATTAATAATCGCCATGCAAAATCGGCAATAAATAAAGGCGCCGATGGGCTTATTGCGGTGGCGGCCGGTGCCGGTGGGCATGCGGGAACGCTTTCGCCTTTTGCACTTATTCAAGAAATACGTGAATGGTTTAATGGGCCGCTTGCGCTTTCGGGTTCAATTGCAGGTGGCGGTGCGGTTTTGGCGGCACAGGCAATGGGCGCGGATTATGCCTATATTGGTTCGGCATTCATCGCCACAATAGAAGCCAATGCAAGCGATGCCTATAAAGAAATGATTGTGGCATCAAACGCGAATGATATTGTTTATTCCAATTATTTTACGGGAATAAATGGTAATTATTTAAAGGGTTCGATTGTGAACTCTGGTCTTGATCCTGAAAATCTTCCCGAAGCCGATAAAAGCAAAATGGATTTTGCGTCGGCAACAAATGGCGCAAAAGCTTGGAAAGATATTTGGGGCGCAGGGCAGGGAATAGGTGCGGTTAAATCAATCAGCACTATTGCGGACGTGGTAGAGCGGCTAGAGCGCGAATATAAGGCCGCCAAAGCGCGGATATGCCCATAATTATCCAACACTAAAGCCATTAAATCATAATCATCCAAAAGGATAGATTATGACAAGCCCAAAACTTTATAAAAGCTTCAAAGACTTTGATTTAACCGAATGGAAATGGCCACATTTCACCCCATCTGAACTTGCTTGTAAATGCGCAAAACATTGCAAGGGCGAATATTATCACGATCCAAAATTTCTTGATGCCCTTGAAATTATGCGTAAAAAAACGGGCTTATTAATAATAAACTCCGCAAGGCGTTGTAAACTTCATAATCATGAAGTGGGCGGTGTGATTAACTCAATGCATACTATAAAAATTGCGGTGGATATTAAAATTGCACCCCATACGCGCGTCGCACTTTATGAAAGCGCGGTAATGGCGGGCTTTAAAGGCATTGGCTTTGGCGTTAATTTCATTCATCTTGATATTGGTGAAAGAAGAAGATGGACGTATCCAGGGGCAATTGGCCTATGGAAACGGGCATTGGGCTTTAATCCTGTAAAATAAAACTTTACGAAAAACAAAAACTAGGCAAGATTACAGTATGACCAAGATACTTGTAATTGATGAAGGCACTTCTTCGGTGCGCGCGGGGGTTTATGATGAAACCCTTAAACACAATGATTTTATACAAACCCCAGTTGCGCTTTATTCACCAAGCCCTGAGATAGTAGAGCAAGACGCCAATGAAATCTGGAATAAAACCTTAGAGGTCGCAAAATCCGCCGCCTTAAATAAAAATATTGATGCAATCGGCATAACAAATCAGCGTGAAACGACGATACTATGGGATAGGTCAGGCACACCAATTCATAATGCGCTGGTTTGGCAAGATAGGCGCGGTGCGGATTTTGGTGAAGAATTAAAATCTGATGGGCGTGAGGCGATTTTAAATTCAAAAACTGGCTTACTTGCAGATCCGTATTTTAGCGCGTTTAAACTTAAGTATTTATTTGAAAACATTGAAGGTTTAAGGGCGCGCGCGTTAAATGGCGAAATATTATTTGGCACAATTGATGCGTGGCTTATTTATAAACTAACAGGCGGCAAAAGCCATGTTACCGATGCCACAAATGCAAGCCGAACCGCGCTTTTTAATATTCAAACAGGCGCTTGGGATGATGAATTATTAGAAATATTCAATATTCCAAAAGCGATTTTACCCAAAGTATTAGATTCAAATGCCCATTTTGGCGATTGCGACTTATTTGGTAAAACTATACCTATTATGGGCGTATTGGGGGATCAACAAGCCGCATTAATGGGGCAAGATTGCTTTGACTATGGTGATGCCAAAATAACTTTTGGTACAGGCGCATTTTTAATGGTTATGCTTAAAGATAGGCCAAAGACATCAAATAATAAAATGCTTTTGACCATAGCAAGCAAGATAAATGGCAAAACAAATTATGCAATGGAAGGGGCGATTTTAAATGCCGGAACCGCAATTGCATGGCTAAGGGATGAATTGGGTATTATAAAATCGGCAAGCGAAACCGAAGAAATTGCAAACACACTTATCGATAATAGCGGTGTATATCTTGTGCCGGCATTTACGGGTCTTGGCGCACCATTTTGGGATGCCGATGCGCGCGCAAGCATAACTGGGCTTGGACGAAAAACCGGTAGAGCGCATATTATAAGGGCGGCATTAGAAGCGAGCGCCTATCAAACTTATGATATTCTTGAAGCCATAAAAAAAGATGATATTGCTATAAATACTTTGAAAATTGATGGCGGCATGGCGAAAAATAATTTCTTTGCTCAGTTTTTGGCGGATATTTGCGATATAAAAATTCAAAGACCAGAAGACCTGGAAATGACGGCAATGGGAGCGGCCAAGATTGCACTTTTGGGCCTTAAAACCAATGCAGGTACAAATCCGAATAAAGTTTTTGAACCCAAATTAGAAAAATCGATTAGGGCAAAATTTATTAATGGTTGGAAAAAGGCAATTGAATCAGTGCTTAAGGCCAAATGATTTAAGCGTAAGAAGATTTCATCAAGGATTCAGAGGTTGGCAATAATTCGCTTTGAATCATGACAATTGCCGCGCCAATTGTCGCCGCATCTTCTGCAAGATTGGCAACCAATACTGGTGCAATTTTGGGAAGCCTCTCATTCATGCTATTAAGATATTGATTAAGGCCAGCGCAAACTTTTTTAACTACGAAAATAGGTAGTCTTCCGCCCAAGAAAAATACTTGCGGGTTTAGTAATGAATTTATAATTAAAAAGCTTGTTTTTAAGCTCTCGACCGCGCAATTCACCCATTCATCAAGTAATTCATGTGCTTCGGTAGGTAGGTTTTCAAAATCACTTGGCTTTTCAATATTAAAGCCTTTGTTTGCCATAAAATCATAAAGCCCAAACAAAGAAACATTATCTTGAATGCTTGTTTTGTCATCAGCGTTATAATTGCTTGGAATAAATCCAATCTCACCGGCTCTACCATTAGAGCCTCTGAAAGCTTGCCCATTAATAATTATGCCAAGCCCGAAACCCGCATTCATAAGGCCATATACTGAATTATTAATATGGATGCCTGCGCCAAATTGTAATTCACCAATTGCCGCCGCAGTGGCATCATTTTCTACAATAGTATTAACATCTAAACGCTTGGAAATTTCAGATGCAATATCTATTTGCGACCATTGTAAACAATAATCGGGCTTTTTAGTGAATTTAACTTTATCCAAATCATCAGGGATAGCAAAACCAATACCTAATAATTTTTTGGGATTAATAGTTCTTTTCGAAACTATTGAATTATATTCTTTTAGAATGAAATCTATGACGGTTTCAGGTGATGCAAAATGCTCCTCAAGGCAATTTCTATATAGAATTTCGCCGGCAAAATCCATTGCGATAAAGGTTGTATGATCTCTATCTATGCTTATGCCAATCGAATATGCGCCATTAGGATTAATCACAAATTTATGTGCGGGCTGACCACGCTCACCTAATACTTTTCCATTGCGAAGGATAAAACCATCGGCAAGCAAGCGATTAGTAATATTTGCAATAGCGGGTGAAGTTAAATTTGTCTGGCTTGCGATTTCAATACGAGTAATAAAAGGTTTTGACCTGATAGCTTGTAAAACCACCCTTTGATTATAGTCCCCAGCCCTTACCAAATTAGTCCCTGATAATATATCGCCAACTTTATTATCAATATTATTCATTAAATCGCCTATAATTCTTATATATGCTTTATTTAGATGAAATATTTAAATTCTGCAATTCAAAAAACTAGTAAAAAAGAATTAATCTATGCTTTGGTCAGACCAATTTAAAATAAATTATGAAGTTAACATTAATTGGGTTTGCTTTAGGGGATAGATTTTTCTTGAGTAAAGAAGTGTTTATACTTCACTTCCTATCACGAACTGTGGATTATCAACTAAGTTCATAAATTCGCCAAGAATTTTTTGAACTATATCGCTACCCATATCTTCGCTTAAAAAGCCATCAAGATCTGTAATATCAAAAATCTCAACATAATCGAAACTTGGTTGGCCTTCGCCCATTAAAAGACTATTGGATTTAAAAGTTTGGAAACGGCTTACGCGGCTTATGCCACGCATTGTTGGCTGATCGTGTTTTTTTACCCAGTTTTCAAATTGCTCGGCACTTACTTCAGGTTTAAGTTTATAAGTAATAATAATGTGTTTCATTTTCCACCTTTATAAAATCTTAAAATGGCATATTTAATTAAAAAATCTAGACAAAAAACGTTCTGCTATATCTAATAAATCCTTGTCATATGCAATTTTGTCAATTGATTTAGATTTTTTTGACATATCAAAAATTTAAACCTCTAAACTTTAACTTGATATATAACTTCGATTTTAAAAATATATAGAAGTAAAAAATTTAAAATGCCAATAAAAAGCAAAAACCACGCTTTTTGATTTTTATTGTCCGCATAGTTCTAAATTCCTGAGTGAGCGTAGCGAGGGTGGGAATTTAATAAAAATGGTGCCACAGATAAGAATTGAACTTACGACCCCGTCATTACCAATG
>CAYUCW010000056.1:0-12763 GCA_964443435.1 uncultured Caulobacteraceae bacterium
TTTAATTATCTAAGAACGAACGTAGCCTACGCGACCTGCTCGGATGCTTTAATTTCCGTAAAGCTTTCGCTTCAATCTGCCTAATCCGTTCGCGGGTTACGCTAAATTGTTGGCCAACCTCTTCAAGAGTATGGTCGGTATTCATACCAATACCAAAACGCATTCTTAAAACGCGCTCTTCACGCGGAGTAAGAGACGCAAGCACTCTTGTAGTTGTTTCACGAAGATTAGATTGAATTGCCGCATCAACCGGAAGAATTGCATTTTTATCTTCAATGAAATCACCAAGATGCGAGTCATCCTCATCACCCACAGGGGTTTCAAGAGAAATAGGCTCTTTGGCAATTTTCATAACTTTACGCACTTTTTCAAGTGGCAAAGAAAGCTTGATTGATAATTCTTCTGGCGTTGGTTCACGGCCAATTTCATGAAGCATTTGGCGCGAAGTACGAACCAATTTATTAATAGTTTCAATCATATGCACCGGAATACGAATTGTTCTTGCTTGGTCGGCAATTGAACGCGTAATCGCTTGGCGTATCCACCATGTTGCATAAGTTGAGAATTTATAACCACGGCGATATTCAAACTTATCAACCGCTTTCATAAGGCCAATATTGCCTTCTTGAATAAGATCAAGGAATTGCAAGCCGCGATTTGTATATTTTTTCGCAATTGAAATAACAAGGCGAAGATTCGCTTCTACCATTTCTTTTTTAGCAACTCTGGCTTCACGCTCACCTTTTTGAACACGTTGCACAATAGAACGGAATTCATCAATCGGAACCCCTGATTCTTGCGCAAGAGTGTACATTTCTTGGCGTATATCTTGGGCTTGGTTTCTTTGCTCTACGGCAAAGCGGGTCCAAGATTTAGAAAGGTCCTGAACTTTATCAAGCCAATTAGGGTTCATTTCCTGACCCGCATGCTCTTTGATAAATTCAATACGTGGCACACCGCAACCTTCGGCAAGACGCATTAAACGCGCTTCCGAATTTATAAGGCGTTTATTGATTGTATAAAGCTGCTCTACTAGGGCTTCGATACGGGCATTATTGAGTTTTAAAGCTTTTAATTCGTCAATAATTTTATTTTGCAAAGCTTCCATTTCTTCTTGGTCGCTTGCCGCAAATTTTTTGCCTTCGATACGTGATTCAAGTGATTTATCTTTTAATGAACGGAATAGGTCAAAGTGAACCGCAACTTCGTCAAGGATTTTCATAATCCCTTCTCTTAGTTCAGATTCCATTGCAGACATTGATAATGCCGCACTATCTTCTTCTTCTTCATATTCACGTTGACGACGACGCTCAAGTTCAACCTCATCCTCATCTTCACCACCTGAAGATCTGATTGGTTCTTCTTCCTCTTCCTCTTCTTCTTCAACAACAGGAGGAGGTGCATTTTCCGCGCCATAAGTCGCTTCAAGATCGATGATTTCACGAAGTAAAACACGGCCCGACTGAAGCTCATCACGCCAAACCATTATCGCTTCAAATGTAAGCGGGCTTTCGCAAAGCCCTCTAATCATTGCGTCACGGCCGGCTTCTATGCGTTTTGCAATCGCAATCTCGCCTTCGCGCGAAAGAAGTTCAACCGCACCCATTTCACGTAAATACATACGAACAGGATCATCGGTTCTATCTTGACCTTCTTTGGTGTTACCAACCTGCGTTGCAACAACAGCAGAACCAGTGGTTTGAACCGTAAGTTCGCCACCTTCACCCTCTTGCTCTTCGTCGGATTCAATAACATTCACGCCAAGCTCTGACAGCTTAGACATTACATCTTCGATTTGCTCCGAAGTAAATTCATCTGGAGGCAATAATTTATTTAAAGCATCAAGAGTTACAAAGCCGCGCTTTTTACCCTCTTTAATAAATTTTTTAACCGCAGAATCATTCAGATCCAATAATGGAGAGTCTGAATTTTCTTTATCTTCGTTTTTTGTTTCTCCGCCTTTTTCGGCCATGAACCAAATGCCTCCTAACCCGTTTGGGCATAATTAAAATCAAATTACAATATTCAATTTAGTATATTGCAAATTTTTAAGACTGAATAAAGCTTTTAGACTGAAAATCATTAATAATCATTTATTAATAGTGATTCGGCTTCCTAGTCTTCATAGATTAAATCAATCTTCCTTGTTTAAACTTTGTCGCTCCGTAACCAGGCTCATTAGTTTCTTTAAAGCCGCTTCTTCGCCAGAATTAGCTTGATTTCGTAAAAGACTTGCGTCCTGCTTTAAAGCATTTTGCGTTTCAAACTTTTCAATTGCAGATAACCATTTTTGCACCGCTTCTTTTAAATTCCCATCTTTTACAAGATATGGACTTAAGGGTAATGATTTTACAATCTCCAAAGCTTCAAACGCGTTATTCAATTTCCTTTTTTCCAAATGGTAATAAAGTGCCGAAAAATCAATAGCTGCGCCTGAATTAAATCGCTCTAGAATGACATTTCGCAGTTCAAAAAAGCCTTTATTGTCAATATTAAGCCCAGAATAGACTTCTTCATTGTTTTCAAGCAATTCTCTGACCCTTATTGGCCCCGCAATTATATCAATTAATGCACGTGCCGGCTTAGATTTAGTCTTTGATTTTTTGACAATATTTACAAGTTCAATACTTGGGGTATTAATTGTTTGGCGTCTATTATTACGAAAATCATTTGGCTTATTTTGTTCTTGTGAAATATTGCGCCCTAATGCTTCATCAAGCATAGATTTAATCGAAACTTTAATTTCCGATTTCAAATCTTCATCTTTGATTTCATTTATTTTCGCCCTTAAGCGAACCCTTAATGCCGCAATATCCTCGGCATTAATTAATTCCGTGACCGCGCGTTCCGAATTAAACATAAATCTTGCAAGGCTTTGCGATTTATCAAGGATTTCCGCCATTTGGTTTCTGCCTTGATTACGCAATATATCATCAGGATCTTGGCCTTCTGGCATAATTGCAAAACTAAGTGATTTAGTGGCATTCACCATTGAAATTGCCCTATCAAGGGCGCGAGTTGCCGCCTTCATCCCTGCACTATCGCCATCAAAGCAAAGCACAGGTCGATTTGCAGCGCGCCAAGCTAGCGTTAATTGATCTTCGGTAAGCGCAGTACCAAGTGGTGCAACCGCCGCAAAACCATTGATTTCAAGGCTTATGACATCAAGATAGCCTTCGGCAATTATAAAATGCGCATTTTTGGCATTGGCGCGCGCCGATTTATAACGATAAAGGGTGTGCGATTTTGAAAATACAATCGTTTCAGGGCCATTTAAATATTTTGGCATTCCATCTTTTTCAAGTGTACGCCCACCAAATGAAACGGTTTTTCCGCCCATATCCTCTATCGCAAACATAAGGCGATTGCGGTATAATTCATAGGGCTCTGCTCTGTCTTCATTTTTACGTAAAAGCCCAGATTCAAGAATATCATCAATTGTATGGTTTCTTGCGATTAGTCTATCGCGTAGCCAGTTTTTTTGAAGCGGCACAAACCCCAACCCAAATTCTTGCCAATGTTTTTTGGCAATTCCGCGTTTTGTAAGATAATCACGCGCAAGCTTACCTTCATCAGAATTAAGACATTCTTCGAATAATTTACGGGCATCGGATAAAACCAATAAAACTCTCTGAGTTTGTGAAGTTTTTTCACGAGTCTCATAAGTATCTTTAGGGACTTCTATCCCTGCGGATTTTGCCAATTGTTCAACGGCTTCAAAAAAACTTATGTTTTGCGTGGCAACCAAAAAATCAAAAGCATTTCCATGTTCCCCACAGCCAAAGCAATGATATTGCCCCTTGGCTTCAACCGCATGGAAAGATGGTGATTTCTCACCATGGAAAGGGCAGCACGCCCAGAAATCACCGCGCTGTGGGTTTGATTTTCGTTTGTCCCACGCAACTTTCTTACCTACCACTTCCACGATAGATGTTCGCTCTAATACTTTTGAAAGAAATTGCCTGTCGAAACGTGCCATAAATTGATTAAATGCAAAACCTATAATTTTGCAAGCTTTATTGACTTCTATATATTCTCTACACCAAGCAATTTTTCTTCTGATGATTTTTTATTAAATTCTGGAATAATAAGTATTGCCGATATTATAAGCGCAATAATCGTGGCAATCAGCCCCCATAAAAGATTAAATGTCGCAAGTGCAGAAATAATAGCCCAAATTATCGCAAAAATAATACTATAGGCGATGCCAATCATGCTTCTATCGGGCTTTTGCATCATTTTAGGTCTTTTACTTATTTTTGGATGTGTAAATTCGGCGCCTATTGAACATATGATTGTTAGAACTCCAAAACCAATTGAATAGAGTAAAAGCTTGGGATCTATAAATAAAAACCCAAGCGAAAATAGAATTAATAAAACAAGGGGAATAAATGCCGCCGCATAGCCTTTATTCATAAGAATCTTATTATTAGAAATTGGCGCACTTACCAAAAGATCTCGCGCTTCTTCAACCGACATAATCATCCAAGCGATTGTGCTTGCAATGGTTGAAATAATAAACACAATAAATGGAACACTTAAAAGGCCTATAAACTGCGAGTCTTTTTCCTTAATGATTAAAAAAATCAAAGGAATAAATCCGATTAATGGCGCGATTAATTGCACCCAAATCATTGGCTCTCTAGTAATGCTATAAAGTTCTTTTTTAATGAAAATACTATGCTTATTATTGCTAAAGCTTTTTGATTTTATAGATTTTGTCTTTTTGCTTTCAGTATTATCTTGCCCTACCAAAAGCCCAATATCTTTTGCAAAACTACTGCCGACTATTTCAAGGGCTATTGTAAAAATAGCTATGCCAGTAAATAAAATAATAAAGGCATTAAGCCAATTGCCAAGTATGGCATTGCCAAAAAAATCAATAAAAATATTTTGATTATTCTGTGGTATAATTACTTCATCAATATTATTTTGAATATTATTAATTTGAAACAAAGTCGCAAAACCAATAAGCCCCAAAACACCAATTGTTATAAGAATATTGCGACCAATTTTTAATCCAAAGCTTATTAAAATAAATCTTGTTATAAAAAATACAAACCCTGCTTCCGCCAAAGAAAGCCCCAAGCTTATAGGGATATAGGTAAAATATTTGGGCGAAATTGTTATTGCCGCCAATAAAAGAAAAATCGAATACATATAAAGAAAAACACTTGTTGTGCGCCAAGAGCTAACTAATAATCGCGCCTTAATTATTTTTTTTGGGTCAATGGGCGCCGAAATAAGTAAATCTAAATCTGATTTATCAGTTAGATAAACCGCCGATGTAAGAAAGCTCATGAATATAAGGCCAAAAAAAGATAAAACTATTTTTGTTCCCACAAGACCACTCATGGTTTTTAAATCAAGATTATTTTCAATCATGGTTTTAAAAGCCATACCGCTTGATATACAAACAAGAATTAAAAATAGGCCAATAACAATCCTACCTATCATTGCTTTTGTGCCTGAGCTTGCTTTCTTAAATCTAAACTCACGTCTTAATTGATGAAAGCAAAGCCAAAGCACAGAGCCGGTAGGTGCAATTTTACTTAGCACAGACATTTTAAACGCCATTATCAATTAAATGTAGGAAAATATCTTCAAGGCTTCCATTATTATTATGTGCCGCCCTTAATTCTTCGATTGTACCGCTTGTGATTATTTTGCCCTTATTAATAATTGCGATTTTACCCGCAAGTCTTTCAGCAATCTCCATAACATGTGTAGTAAGAATTATGGTTGAACCTGTTTTGGTTTTTTCATTAAGAACATCTTTTAAAGTTCTTGCTATCCCGGCATCAAGTCCTGAGAAAGGCTCATCTAATAATAATAGTTTTGGATCATGTAAAAGTGCGCCAATGATAGCGGTTTTTTGCTTCATGCCGCGTGAAAAACCTTCGCATCTTTTGTCCTTATCATCATAAAGTTCAAAGCGTTTTAATAAATCATCCGCAGTTTTTGCGGCAAGATTATTATCAATATTCCAAAGCCCTGCAACAAATTCAAAATACTCAAGTGGGGTTAGTTTATCATAAATCAAAGGCTCATCAGGAAGCCATGCCATTAATTGTTTTGCTTTTAAATCTTCGGTTTCAATGTCGTGCCCAAAAACTTTAATACTTCCTAGGTCAGGCTTTATAAGCCCCATAATCATGCGCATTGTAGTGGTTTTACCCGCGCCATTAGCGCCTAAAAATGCATAAAACTCACCTTGTTTAAGATTAAATGAAACATTGTCTACAGCCTTTTTTGTTCCAAAAGATTTTGATAAATTGGTGACTTCTAGGCTATATTCGCTATTCATTTCATACTCTCTTATAGTAATCTATCAATGATTACTTGAAAAATAATTCTTACGCTTTTTTAAACGCCCAAACTTTGAGAAGCACAAAGCTTAGAGCAGAAGTCGCGCAAATAGAAGCAATAGAACCCCAAAAATCAGGTAAGCCCAAAGTAGTAAACACTACATTAGAGATAAAATATGTTAGGAGCATTCCAATAATATGAGTGAATATATATTTAGGAAGCGTTTTGGCTACGCTTTCGGTGCTTTCAAAACTAAAGCGTCTTTGCAATAAATATATCGGCAAAATTAGGCACGCATAAACCGAAGTGCTTATAATGTGCTTTTCATACTTAAAAACACTTAGTGCCCAAGTATTCAAAAGCACATAAGCAAGTGCGCCTGAACTTCCAATTATTAAAAAGAAGAATAATTGCCGATAATCTTTATTTGCGAATATTTTATCTATCATAATAGGAAAATCTATAAATATAAAAACTTAAATATTTATATATTCCGAAGTAATTATAGATTTTCGAGCATATATTCAGCAGAAGAAACTTTATATTCGCCGCCTTGTTCGATAAACAAGCTAGAAACTTCTGAATTATCCGCTACCAAAGAATATCTTTGAGAGCGTGTGCCCATTCCAAAACCTGATGCGTCAAGCTCAAGGCCAAGTGCTTTTGTAAATAAGCCATTGCCATCAGCAAGCATAGTAACTTCAGTTGTGATATTTTGCGATTTTGCCCAAGCATTCATAACAAATGCGTCATTCACAGAAATACAGAATATTTCATCAATACCTTGCGCTTTTAAAAGTGCCAAATTATCTATATATGAAGGCAAATGACGTGCCGAACAAGTTGGCGTAAATGCCCCAGGTACAGCAAGGAGCGCAATTTTTTTACCCGCAAATAATTCGCCAGTAGTCGAAGGTTTTGGTCCATCATTTGTTGCAATTGTAATTGCCATATCAGGAAGCGTGTCACCAATTTTAATTGTCATTTTTTATCAATCCCAGAAGTTGTAATCTATTAAAAATAAATGTAATTTATTATTATTCAATAATATTTACATCTATGATAGTTCTCATAAAATAAAAACACTTTTTTTACATTGTAGGTAGTTTTGGCAGATTTTTTCAAAGGTCAGATTTTAATAGCTTCACCAAACATGGATGATGAGAGGTTTAAACACTCTATCATTCTTATTTGTGACCATGATGAAGATCATGCAATTGGCATTGTTTTGAATAAAAAAATCCCTGACCTTAGCCTTCATAAATTAATGAATCTTATTGGCTTAAAAAGCAATGATTTAACCCCAGAATTTCCAATTCTTAATGGCGGCCCATGTGATACCCAAAGGGGCTTTGTTATACATTCTGATGATTTTATTGATGCCGATACAATTGAAATTGCGGCGGGGGTGAATCTTTCAAATTCTATTGATATTTTAAAACGCCTTACAACTGGCGCACGGCCTAAAAATATAATAGTTGCGCTTGGTCATTCGGGCTGGGGCCCTGGTCAATTAGAAGAAGAATTATTGCAAAATATCTGGTTTATAACCGCACCGACGCATAATTTAATTTTTTCTGAAAATGAAAATAAATGGAAGACCGCGCTGGAATTAATTGGGCTTAACCCAAGTCTTTATAATGGAACAATTGGTCATGCATAATCTAATATTGACTTGCCGCGTATTAGAGATATGACAAATCCTATTATAATCTGGTTTCGCAATGACCTAAGACTTATTGATAATGCACCAATTTTTAATGCCAAGGGTGCGCCAATAATCCCAATCTATATTTATGATGAAAATGCCCAAAGACCATTTGGCGCGGCTTCAAAATATTGGCTAAATCATTCCTTAAAAGCTTTGGAAAATTCTTTCTCAAAATATGGCATTAAACTATTAATTGCCAAGGGCGACACTAAAACCATATTAAGTGATATATGCACCAAAACTCGTGCAACATCAGTTTTCTGCACCAGAGGGTATGAGCCAGAAGCAATAAACCTTGAGAAAAATCTATATGATTATTTTAATGCACAGAATATAATATTTAAAAGATTTAGCGGCAATTTATTATGCGAACCCGAAGAAGTAAAGAATGCATCGGGCGCTTATTTTCAGGTCTTTACCCCTTTTTATAAAACCATGCTTTCAGGTAATTATATCCATAAACCATTAGAGCAAGTCGTGATAAATGGTTATGGTTTTGATTATGGCATTAAAATAGAAGAATTAAAACTTCTGCCAAAAATAAATTGGACTAAGGATTTTGATAAGAATATTGGTGAAGATGCGGCACTCAAAAAGCTGGATAATTTCATTAATCGGGTCAATGGTTATGGCGAAAATCGTAATATTCCAAAACTTAATGCTACTTCAAGATTATCACCACATCTAAGATTTGGTGAAATAAGTCCGAGAATTATTTATGCAAGGCTTGAGGCCGCAAAAGCAGAAATGCATAATGCCGATTGCGATAAATTTATTAATGAACTTATTTGGCGCGATTTTTCTTATAATTTATTATTCAGATATCCAAATTTTAAAGAAGCCAATATTAAAACTCAATTTGATAATTTCCCATGGGTGGAAAATAATTCAGACTTAGTTAAATGGCAAAAAGGGCAAACAGGATACCCAATAATTGATGCGGGTATGCGTGAATTATGGCAAACTGGATATATGCATAATCGGGTAAGAATGATTGTTGCAAGCTTTCTTTCTAAGCATTTATTAATTGATTGGCGTGAAGGTGAAAAATGGTTTTGGGATTGCCTTCTTGATGCCGACCCTGCTTCTAATCCCGCATCTTGGCAATGGGTAGCAGGATCAGGAATGGATGCCGCACCTTATTTTCGGATTTTCAATCCAATTACCCAATCGGAAAAATTTGATACAAATGGGGATTACATAAAACAATTTGTGCCCGAACTAAGAAGCCTTGATATTAAATATATTCATACGCCATGGTTGTCACCTAATTTTGAAAAATTAGGCTATCCATTGCCAATGATTGATTTAAAATTTGGCCGCGATAGAGCTTTGGAAGCATTACAAAAAACCAAAGCCTGATTTATTTTTTATTTTTTGCTAAAAAATCTTCAAGTTCAGTGACAAGACTTGGCAATCTTTTAACCGCATAAGAAAGCTTTTCAAAATCTTCTATGCCGCGATTAATAATGCCTTCAAGCCCAATTTCGCGCTTCATAAAGCGTTCTACAACGGGGCGTGAAGATTCCCAAATATCATGATCTTCATCAATAGAACGCGCTACACCTTCAACTTGCACCATAGTTTTTTGAAGCAAAACTAATTCAGGTCTAAGTTTCATTCCAAATTGTTCGGTAACTTCGAATAATTGCAAAAGCACTTTGCCCATTGAAACATCTTTGGCTTTGCGGCCAAAAATTGGCTCTGCTACTGAACGAAGTGCAATGCCAAATTCACCTTCATCAAAAGTTTTAGGCACATAACCTGCGGTGAAATGTACTCTTGCTGCGCCTCTATAATCGCGGTTTAAAAAGCAATATAAAATCTCGGCAAGATATCTTTGTTCGGTTTTGCCAATGCGACCCATAATACCAAAATCAACAGCATATAATTTGCCATCATCTCCAATCATTAGATTGCCTTCATGCATATCGGCATGGAAAAAACCATATTCAAGCGCGGAAGCCAAAAAGCCGCGCGTAACCGCATCGGCAAGGGATTTTCTATCTTTGCCTATCAACGCATCTTTATTAGTAAGTGGTTTGCCATTAATCCAAGAAGTGCAAAGCACAGTTTTGCCCGAATAATTCCAATCCACAATTGGCGCACTTAAATAGCCGTCAATTTCCGCAATTTGCCTAAAGGCATCTGCTGCGCCCGCTTCGCGCCTAAAATCAGTTTCAATTTCAAGTGATTTTGCAAGCGTATCAACAAGTTTTATAGGCTCTAGCCTTCTTGATTTTTTTGATACAAACATCACAATTTTTGCCGCAAGCCCTAAAGCCGCAATATCAGATTTAATTGTTGCCGCCGCTTCAGGGCGCAAAATTTTCAAAGCCTGATTATTCTTAACTTTATAAACTTGAGCCACTGAGGCCGATGCAATAACATCACCTAAATCACCAAAAACTTCGTCTATATTTATGCCTTCAAATTCGGCTTTTATTATTTCAATTGCTTTAGACGTTGGAAATGGTTTGACATTATCCTTAAGTCCACAAAGCGCATTCGCCGCATCAATCCCAACAATATCAGGCCGCGTTGCAAGTAATTGACCAAACTTAATCCAAACCGGTCCAAGCTTTACAAGTGCAATTGATAATCTATCACCTAAATCAGTTTTTGATTTTGCGCCAATTCTTAGAATGCCTGCAAAAAATCTTATAGCTGGCGGCATTGCGGCATGTAATTCTTTAGGAAGAATTGCATCATAACGACCCAAAACCCAAACTACATTAATAAGACGCGCTAATCTTCTAAGCATTTAATCGATTGCCCAACCACCATGAAGGGCAACAATGCCACCTGCAAAATTGGTTATGCTTACACGCTTAAAGCCTGCTTCTTCGATCATTGCTTTAAAAGTTTCTTGATCTGGAAATTTGGCAATTGATTCAACTAAATATTGATAGGGTGCGCCGTCACCAGTAACCATTTCACCGATTTTTGGAATGGCCTTGAATGACCAAGCATCATAAATAGTTTGCAAAGCTTCGGTTGTTGGTTTTGAAAACTCAAGGCAATAAAAACGACCGCCTTTTTTCAAAACTCTTTTGGCTTCTTTAAGGGCAACAGGAATATTGGTTACATTACGAATACCAAATGAAATCACATAAGCATCCGCCGAATTATCATCAAACGGAAGCTTTTCCGCGTCACATACCATCCATTCAAGATCATCTGTTCCGCGCTGCTCCCGACCCGCCATAATCATTTCTTGGTTTATATCGGCAACAATAATCCGTGCAGGGTTTCCGCCATTACGCGCCCTTGCCCGTTCTGAAAGCTTTTTAAATCGACGCGCAAGATCCCCTGTTCCGCCCGCCATATCAATAATGGTTTCACCAGGGCGCGGATTAAGACGATTAGCCACCGCATCTTTCCAAGCGCGGTGCAAGCCACCAGACATAAGGTCATTCATAATGTCGTATTTCTTAGCAACCGCATCAAACACGCCGCGAACCTTGCTTGCTTTTTCGCTACGCTTTACTTCTTGAAAACCAAAGCTTGTGGTATCATCTGTAATAGTTTCATTTTCCATAGAATGCTTTTATAGCATCATATAATTTTTATCCATAATAAAGCGCATTTTTCTTAATGATAAATATCGTGACAAAACCAGTATAATAGTCTAATGCGCACCTGTCTTCGGACACTTTGACTACAACAATAATGCGAAGTTTATATTTAGGCATTTATGCAAAAATATTTTCAATCGTGCAAAGGACTTAAAAATGGTAAATATTATCGAAACTCTTAATAAAGAAGAGATCGCCCGCGTTGTTGGCGAAAAACAAATTCCTGAATTTTCTCCTGGTGATACTTTACGTGTAAACGTAAGAATCAAAGAAGGTGAGCGTGAGCGCGTTCAGGCTTATGAAGGCGTTTGTATTGCTCGTGCTAATGGCACAAGCTTAGACGCAAACTTCACAGTTCGTAAAATTTCTTTTGGTGAAGGCGTTGAACGTGTGTTCCCTCTTTACTCACCAAATCTTGATAGCATTGTGCTAGTTCGTAAAGGTAAAGTGCGTCGCGCTAAACTTTACTATCTACGTGATCGTCGTGGTAAATCTGCACGTATCGCAGAGCGTACAACTGGTCACGGCATTGTTGCACGCAAGAAAAAAGGCGAAGCATAGTTTTTATGCAGTCTTAAAATTAATAAAAGCCCGATTTTATCGGGCTTTTTTATTGTCTTAAATTTTTTATATGGATTAGGCCGCGGCTATCTTTTTAAACTTCTTTACTTTTGCAAGGGCGCGTTCACGTTTAAGGCGTGATAAATGATCAATAAAAACAATACCGTTTAAATGATCCATTTCATGTTGAATACATGTTGCAAACATACCCTCGGCAGTTTCGGTTTTAGCAACGCCATTTTCATCAAGATATTTAAGCGTGATAACAGAAGGCCTTTGAATTTCATCATAATAATCCGGCACCGATAAACAGCCTTCTTCATAAGGCGTAAGATCATCAGATGGATTTGATAATTCAGGATTTATAAATACACGAGGCGCTCTATGATCTGGCTTATCTTCTTTGCCCCATTCCAAATCCATAGTTATGAGCCGCAGTGGCACACCAACTTGAATGGCGGCAAGCCCTATTCCTTTGGCGTCATACATGGTTTCAAACATATCAGCGATAAGCGTGCGAATTTCATCATTCACAGCTTCAACTGGCTTTGAAATTTGCTTTAGCATTGCATCGGGAACAGTAAGAATTGGTCTAATAGTCATT
>CAYUCW010000057.1:0-12011 GCA_964443435.1 uncultured Caulobacteraceae bacterium
ATGATTATCCCTGATGGACTTGATGATGCCGCAATCAGGGACTTAGCGAGTTAAAGCTATAGTGAAAGATGGAAGGGTTTTAAATAATGAGACCCCCTTCCGTCAGGGCTTCGCCCTGCCACCTTCCCCATTTACTTGCTTAGTGCACTTCGTGCCCTAATGCGCGTGGGGAAGGAAAGGCATTGCCCTTTGCTTACCTAAAGGTGTTTATAAACAAAAATATCCCCAAACTAAGTTTGGGGATAAATAAAAGATGCAAGGAATATCTGAAAACGACGCTTTTTAGATATTCCTTTCAAAATGAAACTAAGTCGCCAAGTGAGTGCCAAAGGCACGAGGGTAGCGACTTAAATATTAAAGTCCTTTTACAATATGCTCAGTCACCTTTTTCGCATCGACTTTATTTCGCTCACGGCCAAAGGCCTCCGCGGGGGCTAAAGGGTCGCTCTCGCTCCCGCGATGCTTTTACAAGCCTTTTACTATATGCTCAGTCACCTTTTTCGCATCGCCAAAGAGCATCATTGTATTAGGACGGAAGAATAATTCGTTTTCAACGCCGGCGTAACCTGCGCTCATGCCACGTTTAATGAAAAGAACGGTTTTCGCTTTTTCCACGTCAAGAATTGGCATGCCGAAAATTGGTGATTGCGGATCGGTTTTTGCCGCAGGATTGGTAACGTCATTCGCGCCAATCACAAAGGCAACATCCGCCTGACCAAATTCCGAATTAATGTCTTCAAGTTCAAATACTTCATCATAAGGCACTTGGGCTTCGGCCAAAAGCACGTTCATATGCCCTGGCATACGTCCGGCAACGGGGTGGATTGCATAGGCAACTTCTACGCCTTCGGCCTTAAGCTTATCAACCATTTCTTTTAATGCGTGCTGTGCTTGCGCCACTGCCATGCCATAGCCCGGAACGATAATGACTTTTTCGGCATTTTTCATAATGAAAGCCGCATCATCCGCACTACCTTGTTTAACTGGGCGTGCTTCGGCCGCGCCCACCGCCGCAGTAGCCGTAGCGCCAAAGCCGCCAAGAATAACACTTATAAAGCTTCGGTTCATGGCTTTGCACATAATATAAGAAAGGATTGCACCCGAAGAGCCAACAAGTGCGCCCGTAATAATAAGTGCATTATTTTCAAGCGTGAAGCCAAGTGCCGCCGCCGCCCAACCCGAATATGAGTTAAGCATAGAAACCACAACTGGCATATCTGCGCCGCCAATTGGTATAATAAGCGTGCCGCCAAGAATAAGTGATAGTATCACAATACCCCAAAATGCCCAAAGTGCATTGCCATTCGAATTAATCATAATGCCAATAAGCACGATAATACCCACCAAAAGCAGGATGTTTAAAACATGTCTAAAAGGCAAAATAATTGGCGCACCCGACATATTACCATTAAGCTTGGCAAATGCGATTAATGAACCCGTGAAAGTTATTGCGCCAATTGCCACGCCAATTCCGGTTTCAACTACTGAAATTGTTTTTATGCCTGTGCTTGTGGCGATGTGGAAAGCTTCGGGTGAATAAACCGCCGCGCCCGCGATTAAAACCGCCGCAAGACCAACCAAAGAGTGGAAAGCCGCCACAAGTTGCGGCATGCTGGTCATGGCAATGCGTTTTGCCAATACTGCACCAAAGCCACCACCAATAATGGTTGCGCCAATAATGATTGCGATATTTTGTGCATCAAGCTTAATAGAGAAAAGCGTAGTAAGAATGGCAATAACCATACCGATTATGCCAAAGAAATTACCTTGTCTTGAAGTTGATGGGCTTGAAAGTCCACGAAGGGCAAGAATGAATAATACACCTGATACAAGGTATAAAAGTGCAGCTAGTGAAGCGTTCATTTTGCATCCCCTTTAGTTTTTTCTTTTTTCTTATACATAGAGAGCATTCTTTCGGTAACCAAAAAGCCACCAAAAATATTGACCATGGCAAGTGCCACCGCGACACCGCCCATAAGCCGTGAAGTCATGGTCGCGCCATCAACCGCGCCATTATTTGTAACCGCCGCCGCCGCAACAATTGCGCCAACAATAACCACTGATGAAATTGCGTTAGTAACCGCCATTAAGGGCGTATGCAGAGCAGGCGTAACCGACCAAACCACATAATAGCCAACAAAAATTGCAAGGACAAAAATCGCAATACGAAATACAATAGGATCTACAGCTTCCATAAAAGCCCCCTTATGATTGTAATGATGGGTGAATAATTGCCCCATCTTTGGTTAATAACATGCCTTTTATAATCTCATCTTCATAATCTGGCGCGAAGTCTTTGCCATCTTTTTGAGTTAATAAAGGTAATAGATTTAATAGGTTTTTGGCATAAAGCGCGGAAGAATCCGCCGCAAGTGCCCCTGGAAGATTGCTGAATCCTGCGATAATAACGCCATTATCGGTTACAACAACTTCATTCATTTTTGATAATGGGCAATTGCCGCCCGCCTCTACCGCCATATCGATAATAACCGAGCCTGCTTTCATGCCGGCAACCATTTCAGGGGTCACAAGAATTGGTGCCGCGCGCCCCGGAATAAGTGCGGTTGTAATAACAATATCTTGCTTAGCTATATGCTCTTTGACCAATTCCGCTTGTTTGGCTTGATATTCCGCGCTCATAGGCTTGGCATATCCCGCCGCCGTTTCCGCCGCTTTAAATTCTTCATCTTCAACGGCAATGAATTTTGCGCCCAAAGACTGTACTTGTTCTTTAGTGGCGGGGCGAACATCGGTTGCCGTAACAATTGCACCCAAACGACGCGCGGTGGCAATGGCCTGAAGCCCTGCAACGCCAACACCCATAATAAATGCTTTGGCGGCGGCAATAGTACCAGCAGCAGTCATCATCATAGGGAAGCTTCGGCCATAAAGATTGGCGGCTTCGATAATTGCTCTATAGCCCGCAAGATTTGCTTGTGATGAAAGCGCGTCCATGCTTTGGGCACGGGTAATACGCGGTGTAAATTCCGTTGATAATGTTATAAGCCCTGCTTTTGCGGCTTCTTCCAAAAGTGCTTTGTCTTGGTGCGGCGTAAAGAATGCCACAACGCCAGTGCCCTTATCCATAAGCTTAATTTCCGCGCTTGTTGGACGGCGTACTTTTAATACAAGATTTGCGCCCTTAAGTGCAGATTTTGCATCTTTTGCAATTGTCGCGCCATTCTCAATATAAATTTTATCAGAAACCGAAGCCGAAACCCCTGCGCCAGATTCAATTATAACTTCATGGCCCAATGCCACGACTTTTTTAACCATCTCAGGTGAAGCCGCAACGCGCTTTTCATTATCGCGCGTTTCTTTAATAATTGCGATTTTCATTTTTCCCCCATTTGTATGATCTAATTATTAACCAGTTTCTTGATTAATTACAATTACGAAAATTTTTTTGAGTTGTTTGCTTTAAATCGCTATATAGACATAAATAAGCAAAAATAAACAAATTATGACACCGCTATCAATGTCTCTTGTGGCTATTTAATTATTTAACTAAAAATGCATTAATCGCGGTTTTAACCGAATTTGTAATATTGGGCGGTAGATTATAGATATTAAACCAATTAAGTCCCGAATGCTTGCTTGGTTCTTTTATTTCTGGCGTGCCTTCATATTCTGTGAATAGATAGATTGGCGCGACCCAATGATAGGCCGCTTTTTCGTCCCACATATTCATAATTGCAAGTAAAAATGGGTCTTTTAATATAAGGCCGGTTTCTTCAAAAGTTTCGCGAATTACGGCCGTCTCACAAGTTTCATATAAATCAAGCTTTCCCCCAGGGAGCGCCCAATGCCCTGCTTCTGGTGCTTTTTTACGCTCTATAAGGAGAATTTTATCATTTTCAATTATTGCCGCGCCTACCGCAATTCTTGGTTGCTTTGGTTTTTTGTCCATAGATTTAATTAGCACGCATTCTCAATAATAAGCAAGCCAAACAAAAATGGCGGCAAAAATGCCGCCATTCAAGAGTAATTTTGTTTTAGCTTAGAATGCGTAGCGTAATACTAATTGATATACAGCGCCAGCAGTTTCAGATTCCAATTCAAACTCATCATAATCGCGATTTATCTGATCGGCAATTGTTGTGAATTTATGGAAGGTTTCTGCTTTTTCAGAATCAAGAAGGTTTGAGCCAACAAGACGTAAAGTTAAATTCTTGCCAAATGATTTTTCGGCAAAAATTTCAAGCTCACCTGAATATGAAGTTTCAACTTCTTCGCCAATAATGCGACCAAATGCATCGCCTTGCTTGCGGTAAGTCGCGCCAAATGACATTCCATATGTTGGAATTTCATGAACCATACCAATATTCATAACATAATCAGATTGGTCATTGAAAAGACGCGTGCCAAATTCGTCTTTTACTTCTGAATCAAGCCATGAATAATTTAAGAATAATCCAGTATTAGGTAAGCCAATAACAGTTAAAGGTGAAGAGAAATCAAGCTCAATACCTTGAACTTTGCCATCGCCAAGATTGCGCGCAGAAAGTACAAAAGTGCCTGTGCCCTCGCTGCCTTCAGCGCCAGTGTTATAAACTTCTATTAAATCGGTTACGTCACGATAGAAGAAATTCACGCCCATAATACCGCGTTTGCCGATTTTACGCTCATAACCAATATCAAAACCAATTGCTGATTCAGGCTTAAGTTTTGAATTACCGATAAAATCATTATCGCCATATTCGGCTTCTAATAAAGCCGGTGACATCATGTCAAATGAAGGTCTTCTTATAGTTTTTGCCGCCGATATAAGAATTCTGTCATTTGCTGAAAGATTATATCTTATGCTTGCGCTAGGAAGTAAAAAACCATAATCAGTTTTAGTATTCATTAAATTAGTTGCGGCAGTTCTATCTAATATAGAAACATCAGTCATGGCATAACGTGCGCCAAACTCATAATCCATTTTGTCTTTTTTGCCGTCAAATGCGATGAAGAACTCATTGCGGGCTTCTTCAATTTCATTATCGCCACCTGTTTGCGGGACAAGTGCATTAAATGGTAAAGTTGAAAATCTATAAGGATTTTCAGATAGGGTATTATAAATACGCGCCGCCGAAGTTAAGTTAAAGCGGTTTCTTTGAGTTTTGATTAAAACTTCGCGATTTTTAATATTATATTCATAACCGATTTCATATTTCATACCATTGGTCATTTCGCGCTCGAACGCTAATTTAGTATTTAATTCTTCATCGGTTTTATCGGTTGTCACATAATCGCCAGTAAAGCGTGGATTAGATCTATTAAAATCTACTTCAACTTCGGTGTCTTTAATGTCTTCATTAAATGCCGAATAAGCAAGACCAAGTTTAATTTTCCCGCCCAAAACTTCTTTTTTGAATTTTGCGTTTAAAGTATAATTATCTTGGTCAATGAATACGTCTTGTTTATTATCAGAAAGTAAATTGCCAGTAATACCTGTTTGACGAACTGAAGAAAATACGCCGCCATTAAGAACATTCATTTCGAATGAGCGCTCTAATTCTTCTCTATCTGTTTTAACATAAAATAAGCCTAGATCTAATTCACCGCCAAATAATGGTGTATTATAATTGGCATTAAAAGAATAATCTTTGCCATTTCTTAGATCGGTTTGATCTTCGCGGTTTACAAAAGCACCACCTTCTGAAACTGGCGCATCATAACGATAGCTGAATTTTTCCTTTGGATTACGACGACCTTGCGCATTAAGACCAAGTATAACGCGGCCTTGACCTAGTGCACCGCCCCAAACAAGTCCTAAGTTTCCAAGAGTTTCATTATCTCTAAAATTGCTAAGACCCGCTCTTACATAGCCGCCATCAAGTGAATAAGCATCACGAAGATTAATATTAATTGTACCCGCCATAGCGTCACCAGTGCGACGCGCCGTAGATGATCTTACTATCTCAACGGATTTAATTAATTCAGCAGGTATTCTATCAACCCAGAAAGATCTATCAGCGTCTGAGCCGGGAACTTTTTCGCCATTTATTAAAACTTGCGAATAGGCCGGCGAAAGTCCGCGTAATCTTACGCCATCGGCCTCAATTACATCTGATAAGAAAGTAACCGATGGAACACGCTTTAATGCGTCACCAACCGTCAATGGCTCAAATTTTTGGAAATATTCTTGATTATATTGAAGTGTTGGCACAATTTCTTTAGATCTATCGCGATAAGAAATCTGTCCGCGGACAACAATAGTTTCACTTGCCGTAATTTCGTTAGAATTTACTGCTTCTTGTGCATTGGCATTAATACCAGTCATAAGAACCGCAATTGCGCAAGTCCCTAATAAAAGTTTTTGAAGTTTCATAATATACCCTTTAAATAAACAAGGGCTTTAAAAACCAAGCAAAACAATTACTTGTCAGTTTTATGAAGTTTCTGTGAAAAACGTGATTTTTAATTGACAGTTTTTAGAAATTACAGCAATTCCAAAAATATGAAACACAAAATTTTTCTTACATTTAATATGTTATTCCTCAGCTCTTGCGCATCTTTGATGGGTGATAAAGGGCCTATGATAACCCCAATTGCCGAGACCGTGCCGGTTGGTGTGGCGGGCGATGCCGCCGATGATCCTGCTATATGGTTGTCAAAAGATGGCATGTCGTCACGAATAATAGGGACACAGAAAAAAGGCGGCATTTATTTATATAATCTTCAAGGCGAAATTACCCAAGAAATCCTTGGCGGTAAACCTAATAATATTGATATAAGAAATGATTTTGCTTGGTCTGAAAACCTTAAAGCCCCAATTATTGTTACAAGTGATAGAATTGATAATACGGCGGCGGTTTATCGTTTTGATGAAGCCAAGAAAGAATTAGAAACCAATCCTATCTTAAGAATTAATAGTGGCTTTGCTGAAATCTATGGAATTTGCATTGGTAATTTTGCAGGACAGACTTTAATTGGCGCAACTTCCAAAATTGGCGAATTTAAGCTTTTTAAAATTGAAAATAATAATGGCTTGAATGCAAAACTTATCGGTCAAACCGCACTTGGTTCAATTTCGGAAGGCTGTGTTTTTGATGATGAAAAGCAAAAAATCTATGTTTCACAAGAATTAGTCGGTATTTGGCAATTATCAATTAATGGCGATGTTTTGGATAAAAAGCTTATTGATGATGTCAAAAGCCCATATTTAAAAGCCGATATTGAAGGGCTTAGTATTTGGAAAAAAGATGGAAAAGCTTATTTAATAGCTTCGGTTCAAGGCAAAAGCCAATTTGCGATTTATGATATACTATCTGAGCCTAAATACTTAAAAAACATTAAAATAAGTGCAAATCCAAAATTTGATAGGGTTACAACCACTGATGGACTTGATGTCCATTCAGGTGATTTTGGCAATGGCCTTAATAATGGTATTATGGTTGTTCAGGATGATAAAAATACCAATCCAAGCGCAACGCAAAACTTTAAAATTATTGATTTTAATAGCGTTTTAAACTCTCTTAACTAATGCCTTTAAATTAATGCTTAGTATGCGTAAGCTTATCAACATAGGCAATACCAATTGCCGATAGAATAAATACGCAATGAATAATGGTTTGCCACATTACCGCCTCAGACGTTATATGTGAATTTGGCGCACCAATTTGCGAAGCTTCGATAAAAGTCCTTAGCAAGTGAATTGAAGATATGCCAATAATCGCCATTGCAAGCTTAACTTTTAAAACGCCGGCATTTACATGATCAAGCCATTCTGGCTGATCTGGGTGGCCATTTAAATTAAGCTTTGAAACAAAGGTTTCATAACCGCCAACAATAACCATAATCAAAAGATTAGATATCATCACAACATCAATTAAGCCTAAAACCACAAGCATAATTTGCTGTTCTGAAAATGATACTGCGTGCGTTAATAAATGCCATAATTCATAAAGGAATTTATAGACATAAACACCCTGTGCCCCAATAAGCCCAACATATAATGGCAATTGAAGCCAACGACTGGCAAAAATTATTGATGGAATAAATGCAAGTTTTTGTGGTTGAGGAGTGGGTTCGATATTGGTCATGGTTTGAAAATAGTGTTGATTATTAAAAATTCAAGGAAAATCTTATGTTTTGCAAGATTAATTTTGAAGAATTATAGTTTCTACTCATTATGCAAACCATATAAGAAATTTCACATAAGATACTATTAATATTAACCAATTAAGCCTAAGTAATTGGGTGGTAATTACGCCAATTTGGTGTATAACCAAACTACCCCCTGCCTATATGCTGTAAGGGCACACCCTTGAGGGGGCATTGTTTTATAACCCGCCTTTTATCTTTCATGATAGAGGCATTTTCTATTGTCTTTTGACAATACTAAGAGGATAAACATGTTAGAAGCATATCGTAAACACGTAGAAGAACGCGCCGCACTTGGCATTCCGCCACTTCCGCTTGATGCCGCGCAAACCGCCGCCCTTATTGAGCTTATTAAAGCGCCGCCAGTTGGCGAAGAAGAATTTTTGCTTGACCTTTTAACCCATCGCGTACCCCCAGGTGTTGATGATGCCGCGCATGTAAAAGCGGCTTTTCTTGCGGTTGTTGCCGATGGTGAACTTAATGTTCCGCTTATTTCGCGTGAAAAAGCCACTGAATTATTGGGAACAATGGTTGGCGGCTACAATGTTAAGCCATTAATTGATTTATTAAAAGATGAGAAGGTTGGCAAAATTGCCGCCGAAGCTTTGAAAAAAACGCTTCTTATGTTTGACTTCTTCCATGATGTTGCCGAACTAGCAAATGGTGGCAATGAAAACGCCAAAGAAGTTATAGAATCTTGGGCAAATGCGGAATGGTTTACAAGCCGCCCGAAAGTTGCCGAAAAAATCACGGTTACGGTTTTCAAAGTAACTGGCGAAACTAATACTGATGATTTATCACCTGCGCCTGACGCTTGGTCGCGCCCTGATATTCCGCTTCATTATCTTGCAATGCTTAAAAATAAGCGCGACGGCATCACGCCTGAAGAAGATGGTGTTCGTGGTCCTATGAAATTTATCGAAGACTTAAAAGCCAAAGGTAATTTGGTTGCTTATGTTGGTGATGTTGTTGGCACGGGTTCAAGCCGTAAATCGGCAACCAATTCGGTTATTTGGGCAACTGGCGAAGATATTCCATACGTGCCGAATAAGCGTTTTGGCGGCGTAACTTTGGGCGGAAAAATCGCACCAATTTTCTTTAACACCCAAGAAGATTCAGGCGCACTTCCTATCGAGGTTGATGTTTCAAAACTTAATATGGGCGATGTAATTGATATTTACCCATATGAGGGCAAAATCACCAAAGATGGCGCGACGATTGCTGAATTTGAATTAAAATCGCCTGTGATTTTAGACGAAGTTCAAGCGGGCGGCCGTATTAATCTTATTATTGGTCGTGGTCTTACTACTAAGGCGCGTGAGTTTTTAAAACTACCTGCAACTGATATATTCCGTCTTCCTGCGGTGCCAAGTGATACTGGCAAAGGATATACTTTGGCGCAAAAAATGGTGGGTCGTGCTTGTGGCCTACCTGAAGGCAAAGGTATTCGCCCTGGCACTTATTGCGAGCCTAAAATGACTACGGTTGGCTCGCAAGATACAACGGGCCCAATGACGCGCGATGAATTAAAAGACTTGGCGTGCCTTGGTTTCTCTGCGGATTTAGTGATGCAGTCTTTCTGCCATACTGCCGCTTATCCAAAACCTGTTGACGTGGTTACGCACCGCGACTTACCGGCATTTATTTATAATCGCGGCGGCGTTTCACTTCGCCCAGGGGACGGGGTTATCCATTCATGGTTAAACCGCCTTCTTTTACCTGACACAGTTGGTACAGGCGGCGACAGCCATACACGCTTCCCGATTGGTATTTCATTCCCTGCTGGCTCTGGCCTTGTGGCATTTGCGGCGGCAACTGGCGTTATGCCGCTTGATATGCCTGAATCAGTGCTTGTAAGATTCAAAGGTGAAATGAACCCAGGGATTACACTTCGTGATCTTGTTCATGCCATTCCTTATTATGCAATTAAAGCAGGTCTTTTAACTGTTGCTAAAGCGGGTAAAATTAATGTGTTCTCTGGTAAAGTGCTTGAGATTGAGGGTTTACCAAATCTAAAAGTCGAGCAAGCCTTTGAATTAACCGATGCCTCGGCGGAGCGTTCGGCGGCAGGCTGTACAGTTAAGCTTAATAAAGAGCCAATCATTGAATATATGACATCAAACATTGTATTAATGAAAAATATGATTGCCGATGGTTATAAGGATGATCGCACACTTGCCCGTCGTATTAAAGCTATGGAAGATTGGATTGCCAATCCTAATCTTCTTGAAGCCGATAAGGATGCGGAATATGCGGCAATTATCGAAATTGATCTTGCGGACATAAAAGAGCCAGTTCTTTGTGCGCCAAATGATCCAGATGATGCAAGATTATTATCAGAAGTAGCAAATACAAAAATCGATGAAGTATTTATTGGTTCATGCATGACAAATATTGGCCATTTCCGCGCGGCGTCTTTCTTGCTTAAAAACAAAAAAGATTTACCAACGCGTTTATGGGTCGCACCGCCAACCAAAATGGACGAAAGCGAACTTACTAAAGAAGGTCATTATTCAACATTTGGAACCGCAGGCGCAAGAACCGAAATGCCAGGCTGTTCATTATGTATGGGTAACCAAGCGCAAATCCGTGAAGGCTCTACGGCGGTTTCAACTTCGACCCGTAACTTCCCGAACCGTTTGGGTAAAAATACCAATGTATTCCTTGCCTCTGCGGAATTATCGGCAATTGCTTCAAAGCTTGGTCGCTTACCAACTGTTGAAGAATATATGGCGGATATGGGCGTGGTTAATGCGGCCGGCGCCGAGATTTATCGTTATATGAACTTTAATGAAATTGAAGAATATAATGATAAGGCAAATGAAGTAGCCTAATCCGATTGTCATCCCCGAAAATCCAATGGATTTATCGGGGATCTTTTTATAAAGTGTACGAACCAAAGAGATCCCCGATATTTTTTCAAAATTCGGGGATGACAAAAGCCCAAGGGAAACCTTGGGCTTTTTTGCTTAGGACTGATTGGCCTCCCCCGCACGCGGGGGAGGTGTCAGCGATTGCTGACGGAGGAGGGAATTATGGCGCGAAATTTTCAATAATATTTTTTGCGTGGTCGATATTATTTCCGGTGAAATTATTGAGCCATTCCTTATAAGAGAAAAATTCAAATTCAACTTCATCACCTTTCACAAAGTTTTTGAAAGTTTCCGCCTCTATCTTATGAATTTTGAAGATTTCCTTATTTATTTCTTTGCCTTTTAATTCTTTTGGTTCGGCAAAAAGATAAACCAAGTATGGGCGTTTATTCTTTCTTTTTCCTTCGGTTACTAAACCAAAACCGTGTTTGATTAATTGCACCGCATCAAGATATTTAAAGCTTATTTCTTTTTTGGAAATTTTATCGCGCAAATCTTCAAATCTTTTCATATTATCGCCCCAAACAGGACGCCAATACGCTTCAGAGAGCTTTATATTTTTGGCATCTCTATATGGTTCAAAACGCTTTGATTCTATACCAAAAATTTGATCTTTGGTTTCAACAAACGCATCAAGCCACGGATGTTTGCCGCCGCGCCATGGAAATCTTGCGGAATATTCAATATCAACACTTATCGGTTTTGAATTAAATTTTAGATTTGGGAAACTTGGCAATTCATCTGGTTTATAGTTATAAAATGCAAAACTATTTACTGCTAATGCCGCCGAGCTTTCAGGGTTTAAAAATTTCCCGCTTTCTATTTCATTACCGCCTGCAGCTTTCAGTCTTTCAATTACATAATTTGGATTAATCCCCTTGAGTAGATTAAGATTTTCTTCTTTCATTTATATTCCTTCGATTATGTTTTTTATATTAGAATATCAGTATGTCATTTTTGGTCACATTAAAACTTTAAATTTAATTTATTTTTATTGTCAGACTTTTGAAATAAATATATAAAGTCCAAAAGAGGGATGAAATGACA
>CAYUCW010000058.1:0-11891 GCA_964443435.1 uncultured Caulobacteraceae bacterium
GGGCATTTCGATTGCGTCAACATCCCGAAGTTTGCGTTCTATGGCGCGGGTGCGCTTACCGGCTTGGTCAACGGTATTTTGCGCGGTTTCCAATTGCTTTTTAAGCTTGTCCCAGACTTCGCCATATTTGGTAAATTCGGCCTTTGCCGCGCCAAGGATTTGCCAAACTTCCGAAGATCTTTTTTCAATTGCCAAAGTGCGGAAACCCATTTGTAATGAAGAAAGCGTCGCCGCAAGCGTGGTCGGCCCCGTTACCATAATCCTATGTTCATTTTGCAGGCTTTGGGTAAAGCCCGCTTTGCGCACTACTTCGGCAAAAAGCCCTTCGGTCGGTAAATACATTATTGCAAAATCGGTAGTGTGCGGCGGGGCAATATATTTTTCGCTTATGGTTTTGGCTTGAAGGCGAATTGCGCGTTCCAAAATTGCTTCGGCCTTGTCAATGTCTTCGGGCGTGCCGTTTTCTTGGGCGTTTACAAGCCGCTCATAATCTTCTTGCGGGAATTTGGCATCAATCGGAAGGTAAACGGGCGTGTCTTCAAACTTCCCAGGGAGCTTGATTGCAAACTCAACAATTCCGTTTTTCTCAGGGTTTACTTTTGCATTCTTCTCATATTGATCGCGGTGAAGCATATCATCAAGCAGCATTTCAAGCTGTACTTCGCCCCACGTACCGCGCGATTTTACATTTGTAAGCACGCGCTTTAAATCGCCGACGCCAGTTGCAAGGCTTTGCATCTCACCGAGGCCTTTATGCACGGCCTCTAGGTTATCGGCAACCATTTTAAAGCTTTCGCCGAGGCGTTTTTCTAATGTCCCCTGAAGCTTTTCATCAACCGTGGCGCGCATTTCCTCGAGCTTTTTAGTGTTTTCTTCACGTAATTTATCAAGGCTTTGGGTGAGGGTTTCGCGTATGGTTTCGCCGCGCTTTTCATTGGATTCAAGTAATTCTTTGATTGCAATATTAATTTCACTTAGTCTTTGCGCTTGATTGTTTTTAAAATCATCATTGGCGATTTTCAAAGCTTCTTCAAGCTTGGCGCGGCCTTCGGTGTTTTCATTCCTAAGGCCTGTGAATAAAGTGGTTTGGTTTTGCGTGAAGCCGTCAAATCTTTGCCCAATAGTTTGCAAAAGATCTTTAAGATTAGTGCTAGTTTCCGCTTTGAATTGATTATTATTTTCAATCAGGCTTTGAAAATTATGTTTAAGGCTATTTTCAATTATAAAGTTTTGCTTTTGGATTTCCGCAAGATTTTGCAAAATTGCTTTTGACTTATTACTATTGGTGAAAGCCAAATAAGCAAAAACCGCGCCGATAAAGGCGACAATTCCAAAAATTATAATAAGTATGAAAATGATCTGTAAGTTTGCCATATAATTCCTTTATACTGGAACTTTATAAAAGCAAACTATGTAAACTAAGGCTATGACAAAAACGGACTTAGGACTTAATTTGATGCATTAAGCTTGCTTTGGCTTAGTGGGATTGATGTAGTGCGCTTGGCAACGCGCATAACAATGCGTGATTGCACATCGGATACAAGCCCAACTTCCAATAATCTATCTCTAAGGAAATTATCATATGCGTGCATATCAGAAGTCACTACACGGATTATATAATCCATGGCACCAGTAACAGTGACGCAGTCAACAACTTCTGGCCAGCTTGAAACATGATTTTCAAATTTTTCGAGATTTTCACGATTAGGTAAAGATAATTTAACACTTGCGATAACTTCAAAATCTATACCAAGGCTTTTACGATCAAGTATAGTTACACGGCGTGTAATTGCACCAATTTCTTCAAGTCTTTTAATGCGTCGCCAACATGGAGAGGCAGATAAGCCAATTGAATCCGCAATTTCCGCAACCGATAAAGCCGCGTCTTCTTGGATCAAATCCATTATCTTAAAATCGATAAAATCTAGTTCCATGCTTATAAATTATTCCAGTGATAAGTTTTATAATTTCTTCGTAATATTGTCTTATTGGTTTGAAATTATCCCAAATCAATAAGTATTACTTTTAATATTATTTAAATCTAGCATTTTTATTTTTATAAAATCAATAGCATAGCTCCCAAAATATTGAATTTGAACATAATTTTTTACAGCGTAAAGATTTTAAATAATTTTAGTGATTTTATGCCCATACAGTTAACGAAAACGTAAACTGTATTTCAACTATAAATAATGAATTTTATTAATTGTCAATAACGGAAAGTGAAAGCCATTAAATATAAGTATAGATAATAATTTTCATAGGCAAATAAAATTAATTCTAAGCTTTTACAGGTAATTTACCCTTTTTTGCACCTTGAACATTTGCCCCTGTGAAACTTGCGCCATATAAGTCTGCATCATAAAATACAGAGTCTTGTAAATTTGCTTTATCGAATTTCGAATATTTTAATTCTGCACCTGTGAAATCGCTAGGCTTAATTTTATTATTCGAAATAATTAATGGGCCAAGATTTGCATTTCTAAAATCTGCTTTGATTAATCTTGCGTTTTTAAAGCTTGCGCCTCTAAGGTCTGAGCCAACAAACGAAGCACCTCTTAAATCTGAATTATCAAAGCAAGCGCCTTGCAATTGCATTTCAGCGAAAATAATGCTTGCACCAATCGAATTATCAGCAACTAAAGCGGTTAAGCGCATACCTCTAAAAATTTCTGCTATTGGTCTTAAGTCATGCTTGCTAAAGTTTGCATGCTTTCCACCTTTACCAGAGGTTTCCCACCATAATTGGTGATCAATTGCCATTTTCTTTAGGTTATTTGCCATTGCCATAAGATTTTCACTTGGGCCTAGTAATGCACCAATAATTGCGCTTGCAGGTGGACCATTTGCGCCAAAACTCACACCAGACAGAATTGCATCATTAAAGCTTGCGCCTTCAATTTTTGCCCCTTTTAAATCCGCGCCTTCAAGATTTGCCCCGCTTAAATCGCAATTTTTTAAATGCGCATTATTAAGCTTTACGCCCTTCATAGAACAATCACGGAAGCTTGCGCCAGATAATTGAATGCCACTCATACGGGATTCATCAATTGTCGCGCCATCAAATTTTGCATGCTCGGCGTCAGACGCTTTGCTTGCATGCTTCAAGACTTTAATGCCACTAACAACGTCAGTAATTGCAATCTGACCTTCTCTAAAATCGGCATGACTTAAGTCAGAAAATGATAGATCCGCACCGGCAAGCATGCTTCCGCGTAAATCCGCCCTTTGAAGGTTAGAAAGTCTTAGGTCGGAGCGTCTAAAATCGCACCCATTAAGACTTGCGCGTTCAAACTTTGCTTTTGTAAGTTTTGAATTTTCAAAGCTACAGCCAGTAAGTTCGGCGTCAGTGAAATTTCGTCCACTTAAATCAAGATTTGATAAATCAGCCATTTTAAGGATTAAGCGCTTTGCTTTATTTTCACGATTCACATATCTTTCATGCGCATCTATCATGGCATTAAGAATACTTGGCTCTATTTTCAGTAAACTATATTGTTCCAATATTTAGTTCCGCGTTTTGTAAAATCTAAACAAAAGTAGTGAATTGTTATTACATATAAAAATATTATTGTTAATATTAAGTTTAATAAATAAAATAAAGGCAGTTATTTCTGATTATTCTATTATTGCTATATAATACTTTGAAAAAAGTGCTTATATTATAGTATCGATCAAACTATATTTAATTTTAAATTTAATGAGATAATATGTTTTTTTACTGAATGTTTAGCTTGATGAAACATTAATAGTGCACTATTGCGACAACGTCTTAATTGATTGAATGGCTGGGTAGCTCAGCTGGTTAGAGCGCGCGACTCATAATCGCGAGGTCGAGAGTTCGAGTCTCTCTCCCGCCACCATTCTAATGAAAAATATTTATTACCTTTTTAATTTTTCATAGAGTAAATAATTTTTTGCAGTAGTTGCTGCGACTTATGCTGCTGCGTTAACTAACTTTCAAGAAAAGAAATATAGCTTTTGGTCCAAAGGTAAGACCAATAATGGCGAGTGCAACTCAAAAAATAGATATAGTAACCTTAGAAAATGAAATAAGGTCGCATGAAAAATTTCTCGAAAACCCTAATGAGGGACGAAGGCTGATTTTACGTAACTTTGTTTTGACAAATACAGATTTGGCCAATCGGAATTTATCTGGCGCTGATTTTACTAATGCTAATTTCGAAAATTCTAACTTATCAAGATGTAATCTTGAAGATGCGGTTCTTATTGGGGCTTCTTTAAAAGATGCAGATTTAAAAGGTGCAATTCTCAAAAATGCCGATCTAAGAGGTGCAATTTTAACGGGTGCAGATTTTTCTTTTGCAGATTTGCGCTTTATAAATTTATCGGATTCTATTGTTAATTTGCCGGCCGCTGAAAATAGCAATGACAAAAAAGCTGCGCAGGCAACTTCTTATGAAAATGTTGCTAATGCTGATGGTGCAAGTTTCATTGGCGCAAATTTAAAACAAGCCAATATGGCGGGTATAAGCGCAAGGGGCGCAATTTTCAGAGAAGCAAATCTTGCTGGCGCAAACCTTGAAGGTGCAAGGCTTAATAATTGTGATTTTGAAAGTGCTAATCTAACTTCTGCAAGATTGAAAAGTGCAACAATTCGTGGCGCAAAATTCAGAGATGCAATTCTTTCAGGCGTAAGCTTAAATACTAAACAATTAGACAAGGATGCAATTGTCGGTGCGGTTATAGGAACAGGCGATACTTCAAAAGAATCTATAGCAGAACTTAAGCAAATGGCAGAGCTTCACCAAAAATGGTGGGAAACCAATGGTAAAGATGGTCAAAATGCTTATTTTGATGATAAGGATTTGCGTCCGGTTTATGACTTATTCCCTAGTATGCGATTAACCGCTGTAAGCGCAAAAAAAGTAATTGGCTGTGGTGTGCGTTTTCTTGAAACGCAATTGCAAGGCGCAAATTTTGAACAATCTGACCTAAGAGATGCATGCTTTAGAGGTTCTGACTTAAGGGGTGCGAATTTTAAAATGGCGCGTCTTGCGCGGGCTGATTTTGAATTTGCAAATCTATCACCATTGCTCGTCGATAATATGCCGCCGAAAGTTACTGATTTTTGTGGTGCAGAGCTAAGATACACAAAATTTGATAATGCTGATTTAAAAATGGCGAATTTTGTTGATGCCGATTTACTAGGCGCAACCTTCCGTGGTGCCAATACTCAAGGCGCAAAACGCGGAAGATCTAAGTAAAATCATTTAGCATTCCAGATAATTTCATATAAAAACAATATTTTAGGTACATTATTTTGTTAAGCAGTTCTGCTTGTTAATAAGTATTGTCAATATTAAAATTCTGTATGAATATAGTTTCAAAAATGCACTAGTTAAAATCAAACTTAATTAAGATGCGGTTACAAGGGAAACGAAAATGCTTAAACTTAATTTAAAGAAAAATATGGCTATAAATGCCTCTTTAATTGCATTAATTACATCTTCTGCAATAATTAATAATGTAAATGCTCAAGATGTTTCAGATAGCAATAAAGCTGAAGAAACTGTTATCGTTACGGCTACCGGCCGTGCCAAAGCGGTTCAAGATATTCCAGTTGCTATTACTGCGGTTACTGGCCTTACTTTACAACAAGCAGGGATTACAGATGTAAGAAACCTTCAACAAGTTGTTCCATCTTATCGTGTGCAAACGGGCCAATCAAATGGTACTAGCGCACAAATAACGGTTCGCGGTATTGGAACTGGGTCTGATAATCCTGGCTATGAAGGTGCGGTTGCCGTATTTATTGACGGCGTTTATCGTAATCGCTCTGGTAATGCTTTAACTGATTTACCAAAAACCGATAGGATAGAAGTATTAAGAGGGCCGCAAGGCACATTATTTGGCCGCAATACTTCGGCGGGTGCAGTAAGTATTATTACTTCAAAGCCTGAATTTGAAAGAAATATTTATACAAAAATGGAGTTTGGCAATTTTGATTATGCCAATGCTTCATTTGGATATACTAATGCTATTTCAGATAATACAGCAATTAGAATTGATGCATCTAAAACTATTCGTGATGGTTTAATTACTGAAGTTAATACTGGTCAAGATATTAATGATCGTAATCGTTGGTCTGTAAGGGCGCAAACACTTACTAATTTTAATGATGATGTTTCATTAAGATTAATTCTTGATACCGCAAAGACTGACGAAGTTTGCTGCTCTGCGGTTCGTGTATTAAGCGGCAATTTTGCCCCTGCAATACAATTACTTGCTTCATTGCGTGGATTAAAAGGCATACCGACAATTAATGAAGGCGCGGCGCAAGTAGCCAATACCCCAGGACGTGATTTGGTGGAAGATACTAAAGATTCTGGTGCTTCTGCTGAATTAAATTGGAAAACTGGAATTGGTAATTTCACTTCTATCACTGCTTATAGAGAGTGGAGCTTACTTCGCGGTCAAGACGTGGACTTTAGTGGCCATGACAGAGCGTATCGCGATAATTACACTTTAGGATTTGATACATTTACTCAAGAATTTAGATTAAATGGAACTAAAGGTAAATTAGACTGGCTTGTAGGCGCATTCTATTTAAATGAAAAAACTAAATTTAATGATAGCGTTAAATATGGTGTTGATGCCGCAAGATTTGCCGATGCCGTTGCTTCGGGACTTGACTTAAATGGTGCTGCACCGGGTGGTACTGGCTTTACTGTCTATAGAAGTCTTCCTGGGCAAGCTTCTACGCCATTATTATTCGCTGCGGCTTTGACACCAAGTGTGGTTGCGCAATTAACACCTGCTGTGGGTGCAACAACTGCGGGTGTAATTGGTCCTAATATTGTTAATGCTTATGCGAATGCAATTTTGGCATCTTCACCGGTTGCAGGCGAAGGACAGCAAAGAGAATATTCAGAAGTTGATACCCAAAGTATTTCTATATTCACGCATAATGTTTATGATTTAACTGAAAAAACTTCATTCACATTAGGGCTTCGCTATAATTTTGATAAAAAGGAAGTTAATTCAGACTTTAATTCAAATGTGGCAACTTGTAATGTTTTCCAAAATACAAATGTTATTCAAGCAGGCCTACCAATAACATTTAATTCTTTGACTAAAGCTGCTGAAGGTACGGCACTTGGTGCATTCTTATCTTTATTATGTAATCCAATTTTAAACACTATTGGTAATGGAAAGCATTTTGCTAAGAATGATGAATCTGCTTTAAATGGTACTTTATCATTAACTCATAATCTTTCTGACAAAACGATGCTTTATGCGACTTATGCAAGGGGCTATAAATCTGGCGGCTTTAATTATGATAGATCTGCATTTAATATTTCGCCATCAACAAGTGTAAAACCATCAACAAATGATTGGGCGGTTAAGCCAGAATTTACAGATAATTATGAAGCTGGTTGGAAGCTTGAAGGTCTTCCGGGACGCACTACACTTAATGGTGCTTTATTCTATGAAGTAATTTCAGATTATCAGCAAAATGCTTGGACAGGCTTTAATTTCAGAAGCTTTAATATCGATAAAATGGTATCAAAAGGCCTAGAGCTTGATTTAATATCAAGACCAGTAACTGGGCTTACTATAAATGCAGGATTATTGCTTAATGATGCCACTTTTGAAAGTGATACTCTTTTAAAAACTGCGGCTAATCCTAATGGTGAAATAGTGATTAGAAAAGGTCAAAGAATACCTAATGCACCTGAAATTAATTTGACAGGTTCTATTTCTTATAAAAGACCAATCACAGGTACAAGCCTTGAATGGACTACTTATTTGAACGGAATTTATACATCAGAAACAGTAGTTCAAACATTGTCAAGAAATCCAATTACCGACCAAGACGCTTATACTGTTATAAATGGTAAAGTGGGAATTGGTTCGCAAGATGGAAAATGGGCATTTGAATTATGGGGTCGCAATCTTGGCGATACTCTATATCATCAATACTCACTTGGTATTCCTGAGCAAACTTATACTGGCGCAACTGGTATAAGCGAAGGTGAGTTTGCGAATTATAAAACTGAACCAAAAATGTATGGTGTTACTTTACGCGTTAATTTCTAATCGAAATATAATTTAGAGATTTTAAGGGGTCGTATATGCGACCCCTTATTTTATTTTATTTGCCAAAATGTTATGGCAAATTATGAATAAGCAAAATAATAAAGCAATTGTACTTTTTTCGGGTGGCCAAGATAGTGCCGCGTGCCTTGCATGGGCACTTGAAAATTTTGAATATGTTGAGACTATTGGCTTTAATTATGGGCAAAGGCATATAATTGAACTTAAGCAAAGGCTTATTTTAATTGAAGAAATCCGTAAAAATTTCCCAGAATGGTCAAAAAAACTTGGTGAAGATCATTTATTAGATTTAGGGGTTTTGGGGCAAATCTCTGATTGCTCTTTGACGCAAGAAGCGGAAATTGCGTTCTCTGCATCGGGACTTCCTAATACTTTTGTACCGGCAAGAAATCTATTATTTTTAAATCTTGCGGGCGCGGTTGGCTATAGAAGAAGCATTTTTAACCTTGTTGGCGGCATGTGTGAAACTGATTTTTCGGGCTATCCTGATTGCCGAAGAAATACTTTAAATGCCGTTGAATCTTCATTGTCTTTGGGAATGGATGTTGATTTTTTCATACATACCCCGCTTATGTATATTAATAAGGCGCAAACATGGAAGCTTGCCCATGATTTTGGTGGCGATAAATTAATCGAACTTATTATTGAACATTCGCATACTTGCTATATTGGCGACAGAAGCCATAAGCACGACTGGGGCTATGGCTGTGGCACATGCCCTGCGTGTGAATTACGCGCGAAAGGCTATGCCGAATGGTTGGGAACAGAAAACAATAATGACTTATAGCGTCAAGGAAGCTTTTCTAACCTTACAAGGTGAGGGCGCTCATTCGGGGCGCGCGGCCGTTTTTTTGCGCTTTGCAGGTTGTAATCTTTGGACCGGAAGAGAGCAAGACAGGGCAATCGCAATTTGCCAATTTTGCGATACTGATTTTATTGGCACTAATGGAATTAATGGCGGTAAGTTTGAAACCGCAAGCGATTTAGCTAAGCATGCTTCTAATCTTTGGGGAAGTGGGACAAATAAATATATTGTCTGCACGGGCGGCGAACCCTTATTGCAGCTTGATGAAGCACTAATAGATGCACTTCATAATGAAGGCTTTGAAATCGCTATTGAATCTAACGGAACGATTGCCGCAAACCCAAAAATAGACTGGATTTGTATAAGCCCAAAAATTGGATCAGAGCTTATTCAAACAAAGGGGCATGAGCTTAAATTCGTCTATCCGCAAAAAGGCGCGCATCCGTCGCAGTTTGAAAAGCTTGATTTTCAGCATTTTTTCGTGCAACCGCTTGACGCAGATAATAAAGATGAAAATCTTAAACTTTGCATAGAGTTTTGTATGGCTAACCCTAAATGGCGTTTAAGTCTGCAAACTCATAAAATGATTGGTATTTTATGACACGCGTTTTATTGACAAAAACGGTTACATTCGATGCGGCCCACCATTTACACCAAGGGCCAGAAGACCATATTTATAGAAAACTTCACGGCCATTCTTTCAAACTTGAAGTAAGTGTTGAGGATGAACCGGGTGCGGACACTAAATGGGTACGCGACTTTGCCGAGCTTGCAGATATAATCGACGAAGTAAGAAAGGTTCTTGACCATTCTTTCCTTAATGAAATTCCAGGGCTTGAAGTGCCAACAATGGAAAATATTTGTGTTTGGGTGCGCGATAAATTATCGGCAAAACTTCCGAATCTCAAAAGAATATCGGTTTCAAGACCAAGCCTTGGTGAATGCGCCACTATTGAAATTCTTTAATTGGTATAAATTTTGAATAAAATTACTCAGATTTAAAGAATGACCCAATTCTGGACACAGAGTGGAAATGAGTAGTATGCAATATCCAAGTGACATAAAACCTTTAACAGGCCTTAGATTTATCGCGGCATTCTGGATTCTTATGTATTTCTTTTGGAATAGACTTGGATTTGGCGAAAGCTTTTTCCCAGGAATAGTTCATATGGGCTATCTTGGTGTAGATTTATTCTTTATTTTATCGGGTTTTGTGCTTGCACATGTTTACGGGCCACAATTGGAAAATAAATCCTTTAAATTCGGAAGTTTTATTTGGGCAAGACTTGCAAGGGTATATCCTGTGCATATTCTTACTTTGGCAATAATATTTGTATTATGGATTGCCGCACAAAAAATGGGCGCAGAAGTTCCAACTCACGCTTTTAATCTTAATCATATTCCATTTCATTTAATGCTTATGCAGGCTTGGGGCTTTGTTGATGCCGATGGTTGGAATTTCCCATCTTGGTCAATATCGGCGGAATGGTTTGCTTATTTATCTTTCCCAGCCTTATTTGCGGTTTCGACTATATTCAAAAAGCATAGACTTTTAGGCATAGTTTTTGGAATTTTCTCTTTTTATGCAATATATTGGATTGCATCTATGGTTGGTTTTGACCTTGTGAAAATGACATGGCAAGGCGGCGCTTTACGCATTATTCCATCATTTTTAACTGGTATTATGCTTTGGCGCTTTGGAAATAATATTAATTTAGGCTTTAAAGCCGCGTATCTAGGTCTTGCTTTATCGGCTTTGCTTTTGATTGTTTTTGCAAGCCTTTCATATAGCGCTTTGGTTATCTGGCCTTGTTTATTAGGTGTCGTTTTCTTTTTGGCGGAAACTTCTAAAACAAAAGGCAAATCGCTTATTTCAAGTAAAACTTGGGTATATTTGGGCGAAATAAGCTTTTCAATGTATATGGTTCATTTATTGGTTGATATTGTTTTCTTTAAAATTGCCGAAAAATTATTCCCTGTGCAAAGCTTTATAATTAAATTATCGCTGTTTTCGGTTGCATTCATACTTACAATTGTTGCGGCGGCAATGCTTTTTGAATTAGTTGAAAAGCCAATGCGTAATTATATGCGCAAAAATACACCAAAGTTTTTAACTCATTAATTCAATATTACCATCAATTTTAAAATAGAAATATTGATTGTTTGCGATTGCAATCGCTTTGGTATCTTCGATTAAAACATTAATTGTGTCAGGCGCGATATTTTTATTGGCGAAAAGCCATTCTTTAATCTCTTGCTTTTTACTATCGGTATAGCGTTTGCGTGAGCCTTCGGAAAATACCCTTAATGCGCCACGAAATAGATTGATTTCATTTTCAGAAAAACGTGCGCGAACCATTGGTGTGCGCAAGACTTCAACCATATTTTCTTTTCTATCCTCCGGCCAGAAAAAGCCTTTGTTTGATAATTCATTTATAAAAAAATCAAACATATTATCAAAAGCTTCACGCTTTGCAGGGATAGGATCATTAATATTCCAGCCCTTTGGCGCACCTTTTATTTCTTCACGCGCCGCCCAAACATAGGAAAACACCGCCACGGATTGCGCAAGATTAAGGCTTGGGAATCTAAAATCTGTGGGCATTGTCACTAAATAATCGGCTATATTTATTGATTTATTATCAAGTCCCGCACGCTCTGCACCAAAAAGAACAATTGGCTTTTCACCCTTTTCAAGCGCGGCAATAATAAGTTTTACCGCTTCCATTGGGCCAATAAGCGGCTTATCAATCTGTCTTGGCGTGCCTGTGGTGGCAAACACCATTGTATAGTCTTTTATGGCTTCCGCAGTGTCATTAACAAGCTTGGCATTATCAAGTGGCCAAGCCGCACCCGAAGATACATCATATGCCTTTTGATTAGGCCAACCATCACGCGGTGCAACTAATACTAAATCTTCTAGGCCAAAATTCGCCATTGCCCGACTTGCCGCGCCAATATTCTCACCCATTTGTGGATTTACAAGGCATATAGCAGGGGCAGG
>CAYUCW010000059.1:0-11603 GCA_964443435.1 uncultured Caulobacteraceae bacterium
CCAAAACAAAACAAGCCCCTTTAGGGGCTTTTTTTGTTTTACTTGTATGAATTCGAACCGATAAGAGGTTCGACAAATCATGTATGATTTGGACGTACAGCTTGCTGTACGCCCCTCATTAAAAAAATAAATGTGAGGTAAAATATTTTGTATTAGCAAAATATTTTATCAATCCTTCCACATGTTCCTTTTTAGAACCTCCGCATAAAACAAAATTTTGAATACAATTCTTTTATTTAGTCGTATAAAGCCAAAGGAATTGAAAATGTTAAAAGTATTATATGATGGCTCTTGCGGGCTTTGTAGCCGCGAAATAAGGTTTTACCAAAAAATCGGTAAAGCTGCGCCTATTGAATGGCTTGATGTAAACAAGAGCGATGATATATTACAAGCTTATAATCTTGATTATTTTGAATGTCTAAGAAGCCTTCATACTATTGAAAATAATAAAATAATCAAAGGCGTTGATAGCTTTGTTTTAATATGGCAAAATATAAAACTTTTAAGAATATTTGCATTTATAATTAAGCTTCCGATTATTTATCAAGCTACAAAATGGGCTTATAAAATATTCGCCGAATGGCGCTTTAACAGAAATCAAGTTTGTAAAATAAACTAAACCCTAGTTTTTGGACGAACCCGTGATAGGCCACCATCAACACCAATAACTTGCCCAGTTATCCAGTCATTTTGGGGATCAAGTAAAAAGCAAATCGCCCTTGCAACATCTTCAGGCTTTCCTAGTCTTCCAAGTGCATGCATGCTTTCTGAAACCTTGATTGATGCTTCCGAGCTTGTCAGTGCCTTGGTTAAATTTGTCGCCACAAGCCCAGGCGCCACAGCGTTAAATCGAATATTCGCACCTGCATATGTTGCCGCCGCCGAACGCATTAGCCCAATAATACCTGCTTTTGCCGCCGCAATAGCCTCATGATTTGCAAGCCCCTCTAGGGCCGCCGCAGAAGAAATAAGCACAATAGAAGCATTATTAAGCTTTTTTCCTGCTGACCTTACTATGGCAAATGAAGTAGTAAGCGATGCATTAATAGTTTCAAAATATTGCGCTTCGGAAGTCATGCCCGCTGATTTAAGCAATAATGAGCCTGAGCAGTTTACAACACCATCAATACTGCCAAGCTTTGTAATTGCTTCATCAAAACAAGTTTCAACTTCGGAAAAATTAGTGGCATCTAATATTTTATCAGGATTTATTTTAAGAGTATCTCTTGCAGTTGTAAAAACCTGATTTCCTTTAGATAAAAGATCTTGGGATACAGCCTGCCCAATAGAAGAGCTTGCCGCAAAAATAATATAATTTGCCATTGAATTTCCTAAAGTTTTGAAGTGGCTTTAGGGAAATAGGAGGGGTATTAAAGCCACTTCAATGTTTTATACGGAGCATTGTTTTTTTGGTTCACTAAAACCAAAAATTTATTCCAAATAAAATTGCATTTTCTTCAGTTTTATTTTCAAACCTTTTAAAACTGGATCTATAATTTACAAATGGGCTAATATTTTTATTTATTTTATAATAGATTCCAAGATTTATATTAGTATCATAATGATTTTCGCTAAGACTTTGTTCTATATTTATTTTAGGCTTTAAATAAAGTTTTTGGGTGAAATAATAATCGGAATGAAGCTCTAGTCTTAACCTTGCCTCCTCACCTAATAATAAATGTGCTCGACTTTCAATATTATAAGGAAGAATCCCTTCAAATCCAACTTGCGCATATAAATTTTTATCGAAATCTTGCCCTAAACCAATATTATAATCAAAGAATTCAGTTAAATATCTTGAATAATAAGCTTCGGCATAAACTTCCTTATTTTCCCATTCTGCCCTTATTTTAAATTTATTATAATCGTTTCCGACAAAGAAAGAGGCTTCGCCAATATTTTCTTTTTTATTTGCGGAATACTCAATCTGTGTCTTATTTAAAATTATTGTATCATGGCCGTGCATTGATTGGGCAGATACAAAGGTTGGTAATAATAGTAATAATAAATAGCGCATTAATGATGTGCCTTTTGACTTATTCCATAATCGGCAACCGTCACTTTTGTCATCATTCCTGAGGCCATATGATTTAATAAATGGCAATGGAAAGACCATTCACCTTTTTCAGTAGCAATAAGATACGCACTATAAGTTTGCCCCGGCTCAACTGAAACAATATGTTTATCAGGAAGTTTGGCTGGATCTTTGCCATTATCAAGTTTTAAATACATCCCATGAAGATGCATTGGATGCGCCATCATTGTTTGGTTTATAAAATTGATTTTCACTTTCTCATTATGTTTTAATTGAATAGGTTCTATATCCATTCCCGACTTACCATTAATTGTCCAAATATATCGGCTCATATTGCCGCCTAAGACTACATTAATTTCCCTGTCTATTTCGGTTGGGTCAGTATTTGTCTTAGCACTTTCAAGATCGCTATATTTAATATTATCTTCTAAATCTTTGCCCCAACCATAATTGCGGTTTTTACCATCCTTATCGGCTATCATATCAAGGGTTTGTGGCATATTTGCCATTTCCTTGTTCATAGCTTCCATTTCATCTTTAGTCATGTTTGAATGATCCATTTTGCTATGGTCCATTCCATGCATACCCATATCATTCATGTTAAGAATTGTTCTTGCACTTAATTGGTGATTAATAGGCGTTGTGATTTCTTGCGACGCTAAATACGCCCCAACAAAACCTGACCTATCCATACTTTCAAATATAAGCTTTAATGGTTCATCTGATTGCGGTATAATTTCAATATCATAGGTTTCAGCCACAGCAATCCTAAGCTTTTTACCTTCAATAGGCTTAATATCCTGACCATCCGCCCCGATAGCTTTGAAGCTTGCGCCAATTATTTGAAAATCAAAATAAGTCATTGCCGAGCCATTTATAATTCTAAATTTTACTTTTTCACCTTTTTTGGCAATAAAAGTCTGAGCCTCTGTCTTTCCATTTATAAGAAAATCATAACCTGTGACATCGGCAATATCGGTTGGGTCCATGCGCATTTGTCCCCATGCCAGTCTATCTTTTACACTTGCTTTAAGGCCAAATTTTTTAGAATCTGCTAGAAAATCGCCAATTGTTCTTCTTTGATTTATATAATGCCCATGATTAATTTTTAAGTTCCTTATAATTTGATCCGGGGTTTCATCACTAAAATCTGAAAGAAGAATTGTGTAATTTCTATCAAAGTTTTCTTTTTGTTTTGGATGAATAATAAGCGCACCATAAAGCCCCCTTGCTTCTTGTCCGCCTGAATGGGAATGATACCAATAAGTTCCGTTTTGCCTTAATGTGAATTTATAAGTAAAGCTTGCATTAGGCTGTATTGCTTTAAAGCCATTTAAATCTGGTACACCATCCATTATTGGCGGCACATAAAGCCCATGCCAATGCAAAGATGTTGGCTCATTTGATTTATTAGTGACATTTATTACCACTTCGTCCCCTTCAGTAAATTCAAGGGTTGGCGCAGGTACACTATTATTAATACTTAAACCTTTAAGAACACGACCATTAATATTTATATTCTTATTTTCAACAATAAGATTATATTCTTTTGCAAAAGCAGGGTTTGCAAACATAATAATTAAAAAAATAAATAGGCGCATATTTTTATTTACGTTTCAAAAATGAATTAGTTTCAATCATATTGGCTTATTTACCATTAAATAAAATACAATAATTATTGCAGGGAAAGCCAAAGCGCCTAAAGCACACCAAAGCTTGTCATAGAGCCAATATTTGTCATCCAAAGGCGTATTATTTTTTATTGCATTACTTAAAAGTTTTTCCATTCGCATTTGAACAAATACGACAGGAAGCCAACATGCCCCTGCAAAAATATATAATATTAAACCCCATTTTACCCAAAAATAATTAAAATCAAGGCCAGTCATTTGCACCATTAAAATACCTGTTACTAATTGAATAATCACCGATGGCAAAGTGAAAATAAAATCAGCAATAACTACAAATTTAACCGCAAAATTCATCTCTATTATATTTTTACGGCGATTGGCGATAAACATATAAAACGCACTTCCAATTCCTGTGCCAAATAAAATTGTAGAGCTTATGATGTGTATTGTTTTTAATAATAAAAAGTCCATAATATAAACCTTATCAGAGATTATCATGTCACACGATTCTAATACTTATTACTATGTTTATGATGGCGAATGCCCATTATGCACAGATTTTGCCAAAGCAATAAGACTTCGTGATAATTTGAAAAATCTTGAACTTATTGATGCCCGAAATTCTAACTCACCTATTTTAGAAGAAATAAAAAAGCGAAAACTTAATCTTGATAAGGGCGCGGTATTTATCCTTAATAATATTTATTATTTTGGCAAAGATGCACCTTTAATGGTTTCACTTCATTCGACAAATTCTGGCTTTATAAATAAGCTAAATAAGATATTATTTGCCAATAGTTTTTCCGCTTTTATATTCTATCCAATAATCCGTGAAATACGTAATTTATTATTATTTATTCGTAGTAAGCCAAAGCTTAACAACCTTAATGACTGATATTATATTTAAAAATATTTTTGGAAGTGCATGGGATAATCTTCCACTAGTTTTTAAAAAGCATTATGCCAATCATGGCTTTTCAAATGATAACTATATTGCCAAAGGCAAAATGAAGATTTGGCTATCGCTATTTATGAAACTAACTTCACCAATTATGCAATTAAGCGGCACTTTAGTTCCTAAAGCGGGTGAGAATATTGATGCAATTGTGAAATTCACTTCAAGCCCAAATAATAATAATTACACCCTAGAAAGAAGCTTTTCATTTCCCAATAAAGAATATAGTTTCATATCTTCGCTTGAACCAATAGGCGAAAATAAAACTATTGAATGGACAAAAATTGGGATTGGTTGGCAGTGCGAATTTTCATTTAAAAACAATAAAATAGTTCTTGAACATAATGCATATTGTTTGAAAATTTTTGGCAAAACAATCAAAATCCCATTAGAAATTTTTATAGGCAAAGGCTATGCTTTTGAAACTGCTTTAGACGATAATAAGTTTGCAATGTATATGGAAATTAGACATTTTCTTTTTGGCAATCTCTATTCGTATGAAGGTGTCTTTGAAATGGGTGAAAATGAATAAAATACTTATACTTGGCGCCGCTGGGAACTTTGGCAAACGAATAGCAAATGCGCTTATTAATGCCAAAGCCCCCATTATTATATGTGGTCGTAATATTGTTAAATTACAAGAACTTAAGGACAAGTTTAAAGAAACTGATTTAATTGAAATTGCCGCTTTTGATGCAGAAATTGATCTTGAAAAATATTTGGAATTTTTAAAACCAAGCATAATTATAAATACAATTGGTCCTTTTCAAGCCAAGGATTATACAATCGCAAAACTCGCGATAAAGCATAAAATCCATTATATTGACCTTGCTGATGGGCGTGAATTTGTAAATAATATTTCAAGCTTAAATCAAGATGCCCTTGATGCAGGCGTAAGTATTATTTCAGGTGCAAGCACTGTGCCCGCAATTTCATCTGCGGCAATTGAAAAATTTAAACCAGAATTTGCAAATATAGACTCGCTTAAATTTGGAATTTCCCCAGGACAAAAAGCCGAGCGCGGCCTTGCAACCACCCAAAGCATACTTTCTTATACCGGAAAAAAGCTAAAACCCTATCAAGGACAAACCGAAGATTTATATGGTTGGCAAGATATTTATTTGCAAAAAATTCCCGATTTAGGTTTTAGATATATGGCAAATTGCGATATTCCAGATCTTGATATATTTGCGCAAAAATACGCGATTAAGAATGTAAGGTTTTTCGCTGGGCTAGAACTTGGGGTGCTACATATTGGCCTATGGCTTTTATCTTGGATTGAAAGGATTGGTGTAAAGCTTAAGCTTCAAAACCATGCAGATTTTATGCTTAAGGCTTCGAATTGGTTTGATAAATTCGGGAGCGATGATGGCGGAATGTTTATGATTTTCAAAGGCCTTGATAAAGCCAATAATCCTTTGACACGAAAATGGTTTTTAATCGCTTATAATGGCGATGGCCCAAATATTCCGACAATACCTGCGATAATACTTGCTAAGAAACTATATAATGGAAAATTCAAAACCAAAGGCGCATTTGCTTGCACAGGGATTGTAAGCCTGGAAGAATGCCTGGAAGAATTAAAGCCATATAAGATTAAAACTTATATCGAATAATTATCTTTCGCCAATACGTTTGATTTCCCAGTGTAAATCAACGCCTTGTTTTTCTTTGACGGTTTTGATTACATAATCACCAAGATTTTCAAGATCTGTGGCGGTGGCATTGCCTGTATTTATCATGAAATTACAATGTTTTTCACTCATTTGTGCGCCGCCAATTGTATAACCTCTAAGGCCTGAATCATCAATTACTTTCCAAGACTTACGGCCACCCGATTGAACTTGATCTGGGTTTTTAAATGTAGAGCCGCCAGTTTTTTCACGAATTGGCTGTGAATTTTCACGCCTTTGGGTAATGGCATCCATTCTTGCAAAAATATCATCTGGATTATCTTTTACGCCTTCGAAAACTGCGCTTATGAAAATATAATCCTCTGGGATTGAGCATTTACGATAGCTAAAACCCATATCTTCATTTGAAAATACATGCTTATTACCATCTCTATCAAGCGCAGTACACTCAATTAGAATATCTTTGGTTTCTTGTTCATAGCAGCCCGCATTCATACGAAGTGCACCGCCAATTGTCCCAGGTACGCCGCGATAAAATTCAAGCCCTGCAATCCCTGCTTCGGCGGCTTTTTTGGCAACAATTGAATCAAGAACCATTGTTCCAGTTGTAATTCTGGTGCCATCGGTCGTAACAGAGCCAAACCCTTTTGGCGTTAGCTTTATAACAACGCCTTTGATACCGCCATCCCTTACTATAAGGTTTGAACCAACACCAATCACATAAACCGGAATATCCTTCGGAGTATTTTTAAGGAAATGCGCCAAATCATCTTCATCGGCAGGTTGAAATAATACTTCGGCATTTCCGCCAACCCTAAACCAAGTAAAGGGCGCAAGCGCGATATTTTCTTCTAATTTGCCACGAACTGTCGGTAGTTTATTTATTAAAGTCATAATTCTGAATAGTCATATTTTTTTAATTTTAAAAGCTATATTTCTTTATTTTCTTGGCTATTCTGCTCTAATTCTTTGCGGCTTAGAACGAAATATGCGCCATAAGAAAGTGCAATTAATTGAATTATAAACAGCCATAAGATTTTATAAGTAAAGAAAAGTGAAATTCCGCCAATTATAGCCAACCCTAAAAATGCAATTGTTTTTGATTTTCGGGTTATGATTCCTTTTACAACAAAATCTTCGACTATTTTGCCATAAGTTTTATTGGAAAAGATTTTCTTCGCAAGTTCTGGGTCGGTTTTAAGATATATAATTGCCGCCAAAATCCAAAAAGGCACGGTTGGAATAAGGGGCAAAGCCATACCAATTGTGCCAAGCGTAAAAAACACACCGGCAATTAAACTTCCTATTACATTCTTTTTCATTCAAACCTGACCAAAGACTTTAACTTTAGTGCAAACTACACTATTTATGATTTATGGCAAAGGCAGATAAACCAGAAAATATTGATTTAGATACTATACCAACTGCTGCGGTGCCAGAAGTCCGCTTTGATTTAAAAACTGGCGTTGAAATTATTGCCGAATTTCATAAGACTTTGCCACATAAACCTGGGGTTTATCGTATGATTGGCGCCGAAGGTAATATTCTTTATGTTGGAAAGGCAAAATCACTTAAAAATCGGGTCGCAACTTATGCACGTGGGGTTGGTCATACTAATCAAATAACAAGAATGCTTGGCATGGTTCGCGCTATGGAATTTACAATTACCCATACCGAAGCCGAAGCACTTTTACTAGAAGCCAATTTAATACGCCGCTTAAAACCTAGATATAATGTTTTATTACGCGACGATAAAAGCTTTCCTTATATTGCAATTGGCCTTAACCACCCTTCCCCATATCTTGCCAAGCATCGCGGTGCACGAACCAAGGGTGTAGATTATTTTGGGCCATTTGCGAATGTTTCGGCGGTCAATCATTCACTTACTATTTTACAAAAAGCTTTTTTACTAAGGTCTTGCACAAATGCCGAATTTGAAAATCGCTCACGCCCATGTATGCAATATCAGATTAAGCGATGCTCCGCACCTTGTTGTGATTTAATCGGAAAAAGCGAATATCGGGAGCTTGTAGATCAAGCGCGGCTTTTCTTACGCGGAAAAACCAATGCCATTCAAGAAAGCCTTGCTAAGGAAATGAATGCTGCAAGCGAAAAAATGGAATATGAGGAAGCGGCAAAATTACGCGATAGAATCCGCGCCCTTGCGGCGATTAAAACTAGCCAAACCCTAAACCCACAAAGCTTTTCGCAAGCCGATGTATTTGCAATCCATCAAGATGGTGGCATGACTTGTATTGAAATTGCTTTCTTTAGGGCGGGCCAAAACTGGGGAAATCGCGCTTATTTCCCGCGTTATGAACAAGGTACAAGCACAACAGAAATTCTTGATAGTTTTATTGGGCAATTTTACCAAACCAATCCACCGCCTGATTTAATTCTTTTATCTGAGCCGCCAGAAAATCAAGCTATTTTAGAAGAAGCACTTTCGGTTTTATCAGGATCTATAATTAAAATCGCTATTCCGCAAAAAGGCGATAAAAAAGACATTGTTAATTATGTGCTTAATAATGCAAAGCAAACCCTTGCAAGAAAACTTGCTGAAACTGGCGCGATTGCCAAAATTCATGAGAAAATTAAAGATACTTTTGGCCTTGAAACCATACCAGAGCGCATAGAAGTCTATGATAATTCGCATATTCAAGGCACTAATGCGGTTGGTGCAATGATTGTTGCCGGAAAAGAAGGCTTTATTAAAAATCAATATCGTAAATGGACAATAACCGAGTCTGGCGGTGGCGATGATTTCAAAATGATGCGCGAAGTATTCACTAGGCGCTTTTCAAGGCTTAAAACAGACGATATTGAAGAACAAATTCCCGATTTAATTATTATAGACGGCGGTGCAATTCAGCTTGCAACTGTGCTTGATGTCGCCAAAGATATAGGAATAAGCGATAAAATTAAAATCATTTCCATGGCAAAAGGCATAGATAGAGATGCCGGTCGTGAAGAATTCCATATGTTTGGCAAACAGCCTTTCAAACTTCCTAAAAATGACCCTTGTCTATATTATTTACAAAGACTTAGGGATGAAGCCCATAGATTTGTAATCGGATCGCACCGTAAAAAGCGCGATAAAGAGAATCTTACAAATCCACTTGATGCGATTGAAGGCATTGGGCCGCTTCGAAAAAAAGCACTTATGGCGCGTTTTGGCTCTGCTAAAGGGGTTGCATCTGCTTCAGTAAGAGATATTGCAAATACTCCGAATGTGTCGGAAGAACTTGCACAAAGAATCCATGATTATTTTCAGACTGGCTATTAAATGATTAAACAGCTTCCAAACTTTGTTACTAGTTTACGCATTATAGCCTCCCCTATTATTGCCATACTTTTGCTTATGCAGGGAAACCATGAGCTTGCATTTTGGATATTTGCAATTGCCGCAACAACCGATTGGGTTGATGGATTTTTAGCGCGCTTACTTGATGCAAAGTCAGAGCTAGGGGCGAAACTTGATCTTTTGGCAGATAAATTATTAGTGGGATTGGTATTGCCAATTATGGCAATTTCACATTTAGGCTTTAATATTTATATTAAGTTATTAATCGGTATTGCATTTTTTATTGCCACGAGTGTGCGTGATTATCATGTGACAAATTGGCGCACAATTCTTGATAAAAAAAATATAAAAATGCCGGCAACATTTATCGCTAAGACTAAAACTGCGGTCATATTAATTGGAATGGGAATTGTGCTTGGAAGCCCAGTTTTCAAAGCTCCTCTCTTGAATTTTGGTTGGATTGTTACAATTTTTGGAGCAATTTTATCGCTATATACTGGTTATCAATATTATAAAGTTTATTCAAAAAGTTCATAATTATTAGGCAAGATTTGCTTAATTTTTTAGCGGTCTACTTCTATGGCAACTTATAGTTAACCTTTTCAAATAAAAATATTTGCAAAGGAGATTCTATCGTGAGTGAAATTCATTTAGAGCAAAGACTTAAATTCCTAAATATTGATGCAGAAACTAAAAATACTTTAAAAGAAATGCTGCCCATGGTTGAAACAGCGCTTCCTGACATTCTAGCTGGTTTTTATAATAAAATTAAGCAAACTCCAGAAGTCGCTAAGTTTTTCGGATCTGAAAATATGATGAATGGTGCAAAATCTGCACAAATTTCACATTGGAAGAAAATTGCATCAGGTGAGTTTTCAAACGAATATGTAAATTCTGTAAGAAAAATTGGTGAAACCCACGCAAGAATAGGTCTTGAGCCAAGATGGTATCTTGGTGGCTATACCTATATTATGAATGAAATAGCAAAAGCGATAATGGAAACCACATGTTCTAAAAGATTTAGCAATAATAGAAAAAAACTTGATATTGCTAAAAAGCGAATTGAAGCTTTTAACAAGGCCGCAATGCTAGATATGGATTTCTCAATTTCTATCTATCTTGAAATGGGTGAGAAAAGAAGAATAGAAACAATTAATAATATAGCTAATGAGTTTGAAAGCAAAGTTGCCGCTATAGTAGAAACAGTTGCTTCATCTTCTAATGAATTATCGGCTACTGCACGTTCTATGTCTGGTATTGCGGAAGAAACCTCAAATCGTGCAACAACAGTTGCAACGGCAGCAGAAGAAGCAACCGCCAATGTTTCTGTAGTTGCGTCATCGTCAGAGCAGATGTCAGCTTCAGTTAAAGAAATTGCGCAGCAAGTTTCCTTATCAAAAAGAATTGCTTCCGATGCAGTTATAACCGCTGATAATTCCTCACAAACTATTTCTAATTTATCGGCTGCTGCTGAAAAAATTGGCCAAGTTGTTTCTTTGATTTCAGATATTGCAAGCCAAACTAATCTACTTGCATTAAACGCGACTATTGAAAGTGCAAGAGCTGGTGAAGCTGGCAAAGGTTTTGCGGTTGTAGCAAGTGAAGTTAAAAGTCTTGCTAACCAAACAGCACTAGCGACCGACGATATATCAAAACAAATTGCCGATATTCAACGCGCGACAAAAGAATCTGTTAATGCCATAAGCGCGATCCAAGAAACTATTACTCAGCTTAATAATGTATCTATGGCAATAAGTGCAGCAGTAGAAGAGCAAGCAGCTGCAACCAGCGAAATTGCCAGAAATACTCAAGAAGCGTCAATTGGAACTCAAGATGTCTCTAAAAGCATCATAGATGTTCAAGCTGGCGCTACTGAAACTGGTACAGCAGCTACACAAGTGGTTGGCGCAGCTGATGAACTTAGCCGTCAAGCAGAAATACTAAATAAAGAAGTAAGAAACTTCTTAAATAATGTAAAAGCAGCTTAGCTAGATAAATCTTTCCAATTCAATTTCCGAAGCAATAGCGCCCTTAATTGCATTTG
>CAYUCW010000060.1:0-7456 GCA_964443435.1 uncultured Caulobacteraceae bacterium
TCATCAGCCGCAACCACAAGCACAACAATATCCGTAACTTTTGCACCACGAGATCTCATAGCAGAGAATGCCGCGTGACCTGGGGTATCAAGGAAAGTTACCCTATCACCTGAAGGAAGGCCAACTTGGTATGCACCAATATGCTGTGTAATGCCGCCCGCTTCGCCCGCTACTACATCGGCTTTACGAATTGCATCAAGAAGTGAAGTCTTACCATGGTCAACGTGACCCATAATTGTAACAACTGGTGGGCGTGGCACTTGGTTTGTATCAGTATCTTCAACACCTTCAAGACCAATTTCAACGTCAGATTCAGCAACACGTTTTGGCGTATGCCCGAAATCAGCAACAATTAATTCCGCAGTATCAGCATCAAGCACATCTGTGCCTTTCATCATCTGACCCTGTTTCATTAGATATTTAACAACATCGGTTAAGCGCTCTGCCATACGATTTGCAAGATCTGCAACGGTGATAGCCTCAGGAATAATGACTTCCCTTGAAGTTTTGGCAACTTCTTGCTTACCCATTCTTCTTTCACGTTCTTTTTCACGCGCACGACGAACCGATGCCAATGAACGCTGTCTATCGCCATCATCATCAAGTGCAGAAGTAATAGTTAAACGGCCCGAACGTCTTTGCGGTGCATTTTTAGTACGCGCAATAGGAACAATTTTCGGCTGAGCTTGTTTTTGTTTTTTAACACGACCACCAAGTTCATTAAGAATATCATCATCAGGATTAGATGGCGCTTCTTCGGTTTCTTCGGTTTCTTCGCCCTCATTATTTTTTTCAGCAAGCTTGGCGAATTTTTCATCAATAAGCTTGCGTCTTGCTTCTTGCTCTTCAATCGCTTTTTGCTCTGCTGCCGCTTTTTCAGCTTCAGCGCGAGCCGCCGCTTCGGCTTCTTCGCGTCTTTGTCTGTCAAGATCTTCACGCGCCATACGGGCATTAGCTTCTAAAGAAGCGCGTTCTTGTCTTTCTTGCTCTAGATCTTTAGCGCGAGATAATGCAATTTGACGTGCTTTTAATTCAGATTCAGAAAGCCCATTAGGGTTTAGAACTGGACGCTGCGTTTGTTGACTAGGTGCAGTATTTTGCGGCCTAGCATTTGTTTTCGGCAAAAAGCTTCCAGCCAGTGTTGGCTTTGGTGCGCCATCGCTAGGTTTTGAAGGCGTAGCCATAGAACCTTCGCCACGTTTTTTCTTAATCTCTACCACTACCGCTTTTGAACGACCATGAGTAAGGTTTTGTCGCACAGTTGCGCCAGCACCTCTATTCAAGCTTAGTGGTTTGCGACCGGTTTTATCATCATTATTTTCTGTCATATCTATCTTTTCACCCGAGGGTTTTACCCTTTAATCCTATATTTATACAATCGGCATTAGGCAAAACCATAATAGCCATTTTTTACGCAATATAATAGCTCTAAATTTTGCCGCTTACACCCCTTCTATTTCTAAAGGGCCTATTTCCATAAATCCTTTTAAGCGATTTATTTCTCTGCGCCAATTATTCGCAAATTGTCCATCAGGAATAATAGCATGAATAATATTATCACGCCCCATAATTCCACCAATTTCAGTGCCATTAAAGCAAGAAATTATTTCAATATTAGGCCAGCGTTTTGCCAAGCTTAAAATTTTATTGCGCCCATCAATTGCGCCATCAGAGGCTTCAATTAAAAAAGCACTCGCTTTATTTCTTAAATGATTTTCGACATTATCAAAACCAAAAATAAATTGAGCAGATCTTTTGGCAATCCCCAAAAGATTAAGGCAATTATTATATAGTGCCTTTTTCGTTATTTCGATTAATTCAGGTTTTGGGTCAAGCTTAGTTTTGAAAGAGCGTGAAAAAGTATTTTGCTTTATGCCTTGTTCAAGAATTTTAGCATCGGAACTTATCCAAATGCCGCGCCCAGGGGCGCGTGCATGAATATCTGGAAATACTTCCCCTGCCTCATTCGCTACAAAGCGAATAAGCTCAAAGTCAGGCTTGACAATTTTTGTTACTGCACAGAGGCGCTCTCTCTTTGCGCCACTAGCCCGCTCATTCTTGTTCATCGGCAGCTACCGCCTCCATTTGAGGTGCTTCAACCCACCCCATAAGAACACGCGCCGACATAATTAAACCATCAGCAGCCTCAGCCGAAAGATTGAATTTCTCAAGAATGCCTGGCATTTTTACTCGCTCAGCATTTTTAACTTCGAACCAACCACGTAGGTCATCAGATACAAGACCCGCCAAATCTTCAGCGGTTTTCACATCATTTTCACCAAGTGCAATCGCGATTTCAGTAGTAATACCTTCAAGGTTTAGTAGAGAATCATCAATTTGTAATTCTTCTATACGCGCCTGAACCGCAGCAGCTTCACGAACAATATAATCATTTGCACGTTCTTGAAGTTCGGTTGCGATGCTTTCATCAAGACCTTCAATATTTGCAATATCTTCGTGATCTGTATTCACTAAATCATTAATAGTTTCAAAGCCTTCAGACACTAATAGACGCGCCATCATGTCATCAACTTCAAGTGCATTCATGAATAATTCTGTAAGCTCAGAAGTTTCTTTCTCACGACGAGTACGCTCTTGCTCCTCGGTCATAATATCAATTGTCCAGCCAGTTAATTGGCTTGCAAGTCTAACATTTTGACCGCGACGACCAATCGCAAGTGATAATTGCTCTTCTGGAACAACAACTTCTACACGGTTTGCTTCTTCGTCTAATACAACTTTTGTAACTTCAGCAGGTTGAAGCGCATTAACGATGAAAGTCGCTGGATCTTCTGACCAAGGAATAATATCGATTTTCTCACCGCCAAGCTCATTAACAACAGCTTGAACACGTGAACCGCGCATACCAACACAGGCACCAACCGGATCAACCGAAGGATCTTGTGAGAATACAGCGATTTTTGCACGCGATGCAGGATCTCTTGAAACTGATTTAATTTCAATTTCGCCATCATAAATTTCTGGAACTTCTTGTGCGAATAATCTTGCCATAAAGCCAGGGTGCGCACGTGATAAGAAAATCTGTGGCCCTTTTACTTCTTGGCGAACTTCGTAAATATAAGCTCTTACTCTATCGCCCATATTTAAAGTTTCGCGCGGCAATGTTTGATCTCTACGGATAACACCTTCACCACGACCAAGATCTATGAAAATATTGCCAAACTCAACGCGCTTAACAATACCATTAATAATATCGCCAACTCTATCTTGATATTCTTCGAATTGTTTATTGCGCTCAGCTTCACGAACTTTTTGTGTGATAACTTGTTTACCAGTAAGTGACATAACGCGGCCGAAGTCAAACAAAGGCAAGAATTCTTCAAAAACATAACCAACTTCTACGTCAGCTTTAATTTTCTTAGCATCTTCAAGCGCCAATTGTTGATGGTCATTATAAACTTCCTCACGAGTAGCAACAACAGTTTGCAAACGTCTTATTGTAAGTTCACCACTTTTTTGATCAATCTTTGCAGAAATATCAAGTCCATGCCCATAACGAGATAAAGAAGCTTTTTGGATTGCGCCTTCAATTGCTTCAATCACAACTTTTTCATCAATATTTTTCTCAGCTGCAACTGAACGAGCAATTTGTAAAAGCTCTAGTCTATTCGCGCTTATTGCCATTTGGTTTCCCCTTCTTCATCTTCATTTGAGGTATATTCAATTTCAAGATCCCCGCCATCAAGTGCTTCTTCGATTTTCGCAATCTCATCATCTTTTTTGCGGGCGTTTAAAGTATCTCTTATAAGCTCATCAGTAAGGACAAGCTTTGCGTTTTGTAGCCATGCAAACGGCACATAAGCGGTTTCTTCTTCGCCATCAATATCAATGCCAACATCATCGCCATCTATACCAGCCAAAATACCACTATAGCGTCTTTTGCCTTCAACAATTCTATTAAGCTCTAGCTTAGCTTTATAGCCGTCCCATTTTTCGAAATCTTCAAGCCTTGTTAAAGGTCTATCGATTCCTGGTGACGAAATTTCAAGATTAAACTCACCTGCAATTGGGTCATTGGCATCAAGAATTGGACCAATTGCACGGCTTAGACGCTCGCAATCACCAGAAGTCATAGTGCCATCAGCTTTTTCAGCCATAATCTGTAACGTCTGTGTTTTTGCGCCCATCATTCTTATGCGCACAATACTATACCCCAGCTCTGTGGCAGCAGGGGCAATAAGCGCAAGAAGATTGTCTTCAAAAGGCGTTGTTGTAATCAAAATCTATCCAAACTTTAAAAACACCCAACTAAAAATACGGCAATAAAAAAGCGGCCCTTTTTTAAGGCCGCCCTAACCGCATTGCGGTGGGTTTCAATGTTAAGAAACCGTTTACACTATTGATTTTGATTTGTCACGGCAATTTGACAGATGGAATTATCTTGAATGCTTTGAAACAAATGACCAAATTTCATCAGTTGCATTAATAGAGTTTGATACACTTATTTTATCAGCATTCCATTTATTGCCGCCAAACCAAGAATGTCCGCCATCTTTGACAATAATTTGTTCAACAGAATTATTAATAGTGCAATTATATGTGCGCCTTATTAGATTTTCAGATTCTTTAGCTTGATAATTTTGCGAGCAATTATTTGCTTTGGCCCAGAATTCAGCCTGATAATCAGCTGGCTTCATTGGCGTGCCATCCCAAGCCCTTGAAATTTTTCCAAGCCCACCACCATTAAATGGTACCATATCATCTTTTAAGCCATTAATAATTAATGCAGGCACAGGCGTTTTTGGCATTTTTTCATCACCAAAAAGCGTCCCAACAACTGTACCAATCGCCGTAATTTTATTTGGCAAAGCCATTGCCGCCATATGCGTCATCATTGCACCATTTGACATTCCACTTAGATATATTCTTTTGGGATCTGCGCCATATTCCAATATGGCCTTATCAATAAGTTTTGAAATAAAGCTAATATCATCAATATTATTTTCCATAGCATAGCCACAGCAATGATTAGAATTCCAAGTTAGGAATTTGTCCTTTTGCTTGCCGCTTCCATCCGGATAAATAACTATAAAATTTTCTTTTAGAGCTTTTGGCGTAAACTGTGACATATATTCGGAATAATCAGCATTACCGCCACCGCCATGCAAAACAATCATTAAAGGCTTTTTATTTGCCGTGCGCGATTCATTTTTTACAATAAAGGTTCGGTTAAGACCATTAATATTTATATTCTCTCTTTGCGCCTTAGGTATATCAATCCCACCGCCTTTACGCTCCATACGTATTGCGCGATTTTCTTTACGTTCGGCAATTCTTTCTTTTAATCGCGGCGCTTCAAAAGCACATATAGAAAAAACGCCTACAATAAATGGTAATAAGATTAATTTTTTCATTTTAAACCTCTATTTAAACCTCTATGGCTTTTTAACGACTAAATTTTCAAAATCCGTTTATATTAATGCAAAATCACTTATTGATATGTATTAGATTTTAGATTATCGCCTAAAAATGACCATTAAATCTATATTTGTTACAAAATTTTATTCAGAAAATCTTGGCGGTAAAAATCTTGAAGAATTAATGCAAGATTTGCGTGACGCCACCGCAATGCTTGAAACCGAAGATAAAGCCGGCATAAAATGGTGCAAAGATAATAATTATCGAGGCTATACTTCTTATGCATCACTTAATGACTTAGACAAAAGATTTTCGCCCTTTGCCGATTTAAAAAAGCGCATAGATAAGCATGTGGCGAAATTCGCCGAAGAATGTCATTTTGATTTAGGTGGACGCAAGCTTATTATGGATAGTTTTTGGGTAAATGTTTTACCGCCGCTTGGACTTCATACTTCGCATATTCATCCGCATTCAGTAGTTTCAGGAACTTTCTATCTTGATTTACCCGAAGGCGCATCGGCACTTAAAATCGAAGACCCAAGGCTTGGGCTTATGATGGCGGCGCCAACCCGTTATAAGGATGCCCCCGAAGAATTATTGCCGCATATTTTCATAAACCCAAATGAAGGCGATATACTACTTTGGGAATCTTGGCTTAGGCACGAAGTTGTGCAAAACAAAGCCAAAACCAAGCGCATTTCTATAAGCTTTAATTATGCTTGGAAATGATAAAGCTATTTAAGCTATATTTTTATAATTGTTTGGCATATTGAGAATTATGAAAAAACTTGTACCTACCCAAGAAGTGAAATTCCTTGAAGGCGTGCCTTCGGAACATATACTTAACCGTTTAACTATAATGAGTGGCAAAGATATTGCCCGCGCCAAACTTCTTAATAATGAAAGTGCAGCGGCGCTTGCGGTAAATAGTTTTGGTTATTTTATTCCGCGCCCAGAGGTTTTTCCTGCATTTAAAGGTTTGGAATTTACCGGCAAGGCCAAAGAAATAGAAATTGAGTTTAAACCAAGACTTCCTTGGGAGGGCGGCAAAAATCCTAATCTTGACGCGATTATTAAAACCCAAAATTATTTTATTGGCGTTGAATCAAAACGATATGAGCCTTACCGCGATGATAAATCCATAAAAATTTCCGACAATTATTATGAGCCAATTTGGGGTAATAATATGCGCGGGTTTGAATGTATGCGCGATGATATAAGAATTGCCCGCTATGAGTTTCAGTATCTTGACGCTGCGCAATTAGTAAAGCAAGCATTCGGCCTTTATACCGAAGCCAAATATCATAAGCTTAAGCCAGTTTTGGTTTATTTATATGCCGAGCCTAAAACCCTTAAAGGCATTGAAATTTGGCCCAAATCATTCACCGATCATAGAGATGAAATCAAAGCCTTTGCCGATGCCGTAAGAGGAAATGATGTTATTTTCCATGCCCTTAGCTATCGTGAATGGATTGAGAATTTTGGCGATGACTCCAAAGAGCATGGTGCGAGAATTATGGAAACTTATGCGCCCTAGTTCAAAAAAATAGCGCGGAAAAACCGCGCTATAATTAAATTATTTAGAAGTAATTATTTTTTACCAAAAATATTACCAATAATACCTTTTGCACCTTCGGCAAGATCATTAATTGGGTTGCCGTCGCCGTCTTTATCAAGGCCTTTCATAAGGCCGCCAAGTGGGCTTTCGTTTAATTTAGCCATTACGCCGCCAAATGCACCAGTTGCCATTTCGCCAAGCTCACCAGCTTTTTCTTGTAAAGTGTTACCAAGGCCGCCAGCGATTTCTTGTACTTTTTCAACAGGAATGCCAAATTTTGCCGCGATTTCTTCGGCATTATCAATAAGGCCAGAACCAGTTTCTTGCGCTTTTGCAAGTAAATCATGTGCAACATCTTGCGCTTTATCAGCGCCAACGCCAACTTTATCGCCAAGACCTTTTAATAAATCCGCACCACCAACTTTGTTTAATAATTCTTTTGGATCAAATGACATGAATGTCTCCTTTTCTATCAATACTATATAGGTATAATATGACACTTTTGCAAATGGTAAAAAG
>CAYUCW010000060.1:7556-11317 GCA_964443435.1 uncultured Caulobacteraceae bacterium
CCATGTATCATTAATGTAGGTTGACCAACGCCAACTGGCACGCTTTGACCACCCTTGCCGCAAGTTCCCACACCATCATCAAGCTTGCTATCATTACCAATCATAGAAATTTGGTTTAAGGCGGTTGGGCCATCGCCAATAAGGCTTACGCCCTTAACGGGATTAATGATTTTGCCATTTTCAACATAATAAGCTTCGGTACATTGGAATACGAATTTACCCGAAGTAATATCGACTTGGCCGCCGCCAAGCCCCGCCGCATAAATACCTTTTTTAAGATTGGCGATAATATCTTTTGGATCATGATTACCCGATTCCATAAATGTATTCGTCATACGCACTTGTGGTGAGTGGGCATAGGATTCACGGCGACCATTTCCAGTTGGCTTAACTCCCATAAGGCGCGCATTTTGCCTGTCTTGCATATAGCCAATAAGGATACCATCTTCGATTAAAACGGTTCTTTCGGTTGGCGTGCCTTCATCATCAAAACTTAGGGAGCCGCGTCTGTCTTGAATTGTGCCATCATCAATTACGGTAACGCCTTTTGAAGCAACTCTTTGACCGATTTTGCCCGAATAAGCCGAAGTTCCTTTGCGGTTAAAATCACCTTCAAGCCCATGCCCAACTGCCTCGTGTAATAATACCCCAGACCAGCCCGCACCCAAAACGACATCCATCACACCGGCTGGCGCAGGAACAGCGTCAAGATTAATAAGTGCAATTCTTAGGGCTTCATCGGCAATTGATTTAAGCTTTCCATCCGAAAGCCAAATCCCATATTCGGTTCTTCCGCCACCACCCGAAGTGCCAGTTTCGCGGCGACCATCTTTTTCGGCGGTAACCGAAACATTTACGCGCACCAAAGGTCTTTCATCAAAGCGTAAATCATCGGCACTTCTTATAATGGCTATATCGCGTTTAGACGCGGCAAAGGATACCGAAACTTGAACAACTCTTGGATCTTTAGCTCTGATATAAGCGTCTATTTCACCCAAGCTATTGATTTTACTTTCAAAACTTGGCTCTGAAAGCGGGTCAAGGCTTGTATATAATTTCTGATTAGTGCGATTTGGCGATAAAGAATGTGTCCCTGAATAATTTCTTTTGGCGATTGATGCCGCTTCGGCGGCGCGATCAAAAGAAGCATTAGAGATTTCATTAGAATGGGCATAGCCGCAAGCTTCACCGGCGACAACCCTTAGGCCAAAACCTTCTTCGCTATCAAAAGAAGCGTTTTTAAGCCTTCCATCGTCCCACATGAATGATTCGGATTTTGAGTTTTCAAGATAGATTTCACCATCATCTGCATTTTTAAGAACTTCTGATAAAACTTTAGTCGCATTAGCGTTTAATGCGCGGTCAAGAATGCTTTCAGTTGGGGTGGAATTTGCCATTAAATTACCAATCTCTCTTGTGAAATAAATCGTATATTCTTCTATATTGCATCTATGACTTAAAAAATGAAGATGTAGTAATGTTTTGTAAGTGAAATCAGTACAAAAAGTGCATAATACTCTTTTACATTTGCTTTTAGAGATGTATTAGAGCCTAAGTGTGACAAAATGCCATAGTGTGACCAAGTGACGTATTATGATTATAAAACGTATAATGTTTATTCATCATTATAGGCACAAGTCATAATATGAAAATTATTTGGTATTTTATTTAGGCCTTTTCCAATTTGGATTTGGCATTTTTATCCTGAGACTTTTCGCGCGAAAAGATATTTAGGGGGAGAATATGAGTTTGAGAGATTTGAACAAGTTATTTTGCAAAGGCGGTTTAGCGGCGGCTGCAAGTTTATTTGCATTTAATGCAAATGCAAATACAGGCGCAGTTGAAAAAGGCTTAGGCTTACAGCCTGCGGCAACTGAAGTTATGAAAGATATTACGTTTTTCTATGATGTAATTCTTGTACCAATCATGATTATAATTTCAATTTTTGTTTTGGCTTTGCTTATTTATGTAGTTTTTCGTTTTAACGAGAAAGCAAATCCAAAACCTGCTACATTTACCCATAATGTGCCGCTTGAAATTGCTTGGACTGCAATCCCTGTATTTATCTTGCTTATAATTTCTGTTTTCTCATTCCCGCTGCTTTACAAAGAAGATGTTGTTCCTAAGAACTATGATTTAACAATTAAAGCAATTGGTCATCAATGGTATTGGGATCATGAGTATGTCGATCATGAAGGTGTTTCTATTACTTCTAACGTTCTTCCTAAAAAAGATGCAGATGCACAAGGTAAACCATATTTATTAGCAACTGATAATGCGGTTATTGTTCCTGTAAATAAAATTGTTAGAATGCAAGTAACTGCTACTGATGTTATCCATGCTTGGACCATTCCGGCATTTGGCGCGAAAATAGACGCTATCCCAGGCACATTAAACGAGACATGGTTCAAAGCCGAAAAAACTGGTACTTATTATGGCCAATGCTCTGAGATTTGCGGCATCAACCATTCTGCTATGCCAATAGAATTTAAAGTAGTTACTCAAGCAGAATTTGATGCTTGGATTGCTTCTCAAAAATCTGCATCAGTATCAACCATTCAATTTGCACAAGCCGAATAGTAAAGGAAAAATTCTATGGGGCACGACGCTACTATAACTAATGACGGTCATTTAACTGATCGCCCATCTATTTTTAATCCGTGGAGATGGCTAAACTCTACTAACCATAAAGACATTGGCACAATGTACCTTATATTTGCAATTATTGCAGGTATTGTTGGCGGCGGTATGTCTGGCTTAATGCGCTGGGAACTTATGGAACCAGGTATTCAAGTATTTAATGGCGGTATGTGGGGTGATGCACATAATTATAATGTGGTAATTACTATGCACGGCCTTATCATGATTTTCTTCATGGTTATGCCTGCACTTATTGGTGGTTTTGGTAATTGGTTTGTTCCAATTATGATTGGTGCACCAGATATGGCATTCCCAAGAATGAATAATATTTCTTTCTGGTTAATGCCTTTCGCGCTTGCTCTTGCGGTTTTATCAACATTTGTTGAAGGCTCACCTTCTGGCAATGGTTTTGGTGGTGGCTGGGTTCTTTATCCGCCTTTATCAACATCTGGCCACAATGGCCCGGCAATGGATTTATTAATCTTATCGCTTCATATTGCTGGTATTTCTTCAATTTTGGGTTCGATTAACTTTATTACCACTATTTTAAACATGCGTGCCCCTGGCATGACTATGTATAAAATGCCATTATTTGTATGGTCAGTATTTATCACTGTTTGGCTTCTTGTTCTTTCGCTTCCTGTTCTTGCGGGCGCATTAACAATGCTTCTTACAGATAGAAACTTTGGCACAGGCTTCTTTGACCCTGCGCAAGGTGGCGACCCTGTAATGTTCCAACATTTATTCTGGTTCTTTGGTCACCCAGAAGTTTATATTCTTATCCTTCCTGGATTTGGTATTGTTTCGCAAATCGTATCTACATTCTCTAAAAAGCCAGTATTTGGTTATATAGGGATGGTGTATGCAATGGCGGGCATTGGTTTCCTAGGCTTTATCGTTTGGGCACACCATATGTTTACCGTTGGTATGGATGTAAACTTAAAAGCTTATTTCACTGCGGCAACTATGATTATTGCGGTACCTACTGGTATTAAAATCTTCTCTTGGATTGCAACTATGTGGGGCGGCTCTATTAAGTTCACAGTTCCTATGATGTGGGCAATCGGCTTTATTTTCGTGTTTACAATTGGTGGTGTTACTGGTGTTGCGCTTGCAAACCC
>CAYUCW010000061.1:0-11267 GCA_964443435.1 uncultured Caulobacteraceae bacterium
GTTCTTCGCCTTATCCAAAAAGTCGAACAACTTTTTGGGGCTCATCACGGTCACTTAATTTAGATTGGTTATTATGAGTGCGTTTATAAAAATTGATGGTGTGCATAATTTCCGTGATTTTGGCGGTTATAGCGCGGTAAATGGAACAATTAAAAAAGGCCATTTATATAGGTCGGGACAGTTTTCCAATCTAACCGATGAAGGTATTGCTACTCTTGAAAACTTAAGTCCAAAAACTATTATTGATTTAAGAAGGCCAAACGAAAAACAAACTAATCCAAGTTATTTTAGAAACCTTAAGCTTGAAATTATTGAGAATAATGAAGGTGAGTTAAATCGACTTTCACCACATTTGGAATATTTAAAAGAATTTGACCGCGATGAAGCAAGTGTTTTCAATTATATGATTGAAACTTATAAAAACTTACCCTTTGAAAAGAGGCATAAAGAATTATTCAAAGCCAGTTTTGAAGCAATTCCCAAAGGTACATTAATAATTCATTGTGCAGCGGGAAAGGACAGAACGGGCATTATTTGCGCGCTTATCCATTCCGCACTTAATGTTCATAATGATGATATATTTCACGATTATTTATTGACTAATAAGGTTGATAATCTTGACCTGATTATAGAAAAATATGCCGATCAAGTATCCAAAAGAATAGGCCGCACCATAAGCCCAAAAACCATGCGCCCACTAGGAATAGTGCATGAATCGTATCTTGATGCGGCCTTTAAAGAGATAATCGCAAATAATGGATCAATTATAAATTATCTAAATTCTATAGGTATTGGAAATCAAACTTTAGTTGATATTGAAAGAGTTTTATTTGATAATTAATTGTTTTATTTGATTTTTTTACTTGACAATACTTTGGCAAGCGTGCGCGCTTCATTAATCCTTGAAGACCCTTTACGCCAAGCAATGCCGATTTCGCGCCCATAAATTGGCGGGGTGAAATGCTTAACTATAACCCCATCAAGCGATAAGCCGCCATCATATGCAAGCTTTGGAATAAGTGACACACCCATGCCCGCCGAAACCATTTGCACCAATGTAAAAAGGCTGGTTGCTTTGATTTCATCTATTTCAAGGCCAATAGTACCACACATCTTAAGTGCATGATCCCTTAAACAATGACCATCTTCTAATAATAATAATTCACTTAAATCTATATCACTAGTTTTTAGAGTTTCTTTTTTGGCAAGCTTATGATTCTTTGCTGATATAAACAAAAACTCATCTTCGAATAAGGCTTCTGTCTCTATGCCATTGGCTTCATAAGGAAGTGCAATTATTCCAGCATCAAGTTCATGACTTCTAAGTCCCTCTATTACTCTTTGGGTTTGTTCTTCCCTTAAATATAGTTTTAATTTCGGGAATAATTCCTTGATTCTTGGCATTGCCTCGGGCGCAATAAATGGCGCAATTGTGGGGATTATTCCAAGCCTAAAAGAACCGCTTAAAGGCTCAGAAGCCGCAAGAACTTGCTCTTTAAGATCTTTGGCAAGACCTATAATAACCCGCGCGCGCTCAACCGCTTCTTTTCCTGCTGGGGTAAATTTCACGCCTTTTCTTCCGCGCTCTACTAATTGAGAGCCTAGTATGGTTTCAAGCTCTTTTATGCCTGCGGATAAGGAGGGCTGTGTTACGTACATTGCTTCTGCGGCGGTTATAAAAGACCCTTTTTCAGCCAAAGCAACCAGAAAACTTAATTGACGAATCGAAGGTAGCATAATTTTTCCTTATGAAATTAGTATAGATAAAATCTATTGTAATGTCAAAAACAATTGATTGGACTATTGTCAGTGAGAGTGGCATAAAGGCATTGTCACCAACTGGTGAACAGTTTTTATAAGGAAAAAAATATGTCTTTGATTAATTCAGAAGTAAAACCATTTAATGCAACCGCATTCCATAATGGCGCATTTGTAAGCGTTTCTGACGCTGATTTAAAAGGAAAATGGTCTGTAGTATTCTTTTACCCTGCTGACTTTACATTTGTTTGCCCAACTGAGCTTGGCGATTTAGCGGATAATTATGCGGAATTCCAAAAACTTGGTGTGGAAATTTATGGCGTGTCAACTGACACTCATTTCACGCACAAAGCTTGGCATGATACATCTGAAACTATTGGTAAAATTACATATCCATTAGTTGGCGACCCAACTGGCACTATTACTCGTAATTTTGGTGTTATGATTGAAGAAGCTGGTCTTGCTGATCGTGGTACTTTCGTAATTGATCCAGATGGCAAAATTCAAATCGTTGAAATTAATGCTGGCGGTGTTGGCCGTGACGCTTCTGAATTACTTCGCAAAGTTAAAGCTGCGATTTATGTAAGAAATCACCCAGGCGAAGTTTGCCCGGCAAAATGGACAGAAGGCGACGCAACCCTTGCCCCTTCTTTAGACTTAGTAGGTAAAATCTAAGCAATCGCTTAAAATCGCCCCCTTCTATTTAAACATCCCCTTAGAAGGGGGCAATATTTTCAAAATTAATATATTTCTTCAGGCGCAATCGCGGTTGCGCTTTAGGAAATCTATTGACTGAAAGGATATTATCATGGCGTTAGACGCAACAATTAAATCGCAATTGGCGCAGTATTTGGCGCTAATGGAAAATAATATAATCTTAAAACTATCGATTGGTGATGATAGCGTATCAAAAGAAATGAAAGCTTTGATTGAAGAAATTTCTTCAATGAGCCCTAAAATTTCTTGGATAGAAGCAAAACTTGAACGCACACCAAGCTTTAGTGTAAACCGCGTGACCGATGATACCGGAATAGTATTTGCAGGCATTCCATTAGGACATGAATTTACTTCGCTTGTATTGGCGCTTCTTCAAACTTCTGGACGCGCGCCAAAAGTATCTGACGAAACCATTGCCGCAATAAAAGCAATTGAAGGTACATTTGCATTTGAAACTTATGTTTCTTTGACATGTCATAATTGCCCCGATGTAGTGCAAGCACTTAATCTTATGTCGGTATTAAACCCGAATATAAGTAATACTATGATTGATGGCGGCGCTTTCAAATCTGAAATTGAAGCTAGACAAATTATGGCTGTTCCAAGCGTTTATCTTAATGGTGAAATGTTTGGCGCAGGTCGCATGACCCTAGAAGAAATCATTGCCAAGCTTGATACAGGTGCTGCAAAAAGAGATGCCGATAAAATCAATGCCAAAGATACTTTTGATGTATTGGTGGTTGGCGGTGGGCCTGCGGGCGCGGCGGCGGCAATTTATGCGGCGCGCAAAGGCATTAAAACTGGCATAATAGCTGAGCGTTTTGGCGGCCAAGTTATGGATACTTTGGGTATTGAAAACTTTATTTCAGTTTCAAAAACTGAAGGCCCTAAACTTGTGGCTGGTCTTGAAGAGCATGTGAAGGATTATGATATTGATGTTATGAATTTACAAAAAGCAACAGCTTTGCGTAAAAATGACACTTTGGAAATTGAGCTTGAAAATGGCGCAATTGTAAAATCAAAAACCATAATTCTTTCAACTGGGGCAAGATGGCGTAATCTTGGTGTTCCTGGCGAAGCAGAGTTTAAAAACAAAGGCGTGGCTTACTGCCCGCATTGTGATGGCCCATTATTCAAAGGCAAGGATGTTGCCGTTGTTGGTGGCGGAAACTCTGGAATTGAAGCGGCAATAGATCTTGCAGGAATTGTAAACCACGTAACCGTTTTTGAATTTATGCCAGAACTTAAGGCCGATAGTGTATTGGTGGAACGTTTAAAAAGCCTTCCGAATGTTACAATTCACACCAATGCCGCGGTTAAAGAAATCACAGGAACTGATAAAGTGAATGGTGTGATATATACCGAAAGAGCAAGCGGTGAAGAAAAGCGCGTAGAACTTAGCGGTATATTCATTCAAATTGGTCTTGTGCCAAATACTGAATTCTTGGGCGATATTATAGAGCGTACTAAATTTGGTGAAATCATCACAAATTCACATGGCGCGACGAGCCTTGAAGGGGTGTTTGCCGCAGGTGATTGTACCAATATACCTTATAAGCAAATTATTATTGCTATGGGTTCGGGCGCAAATGCCGCACTTGGTGCTTTTGATTATTTGATTAGAAACTAAAATTAAGCCCTGCTTTAACAAAAGGCAGGGCTTAAATAATTTTCACTTTCTATTCATCAAGCAAATGCTAAATAGACGTATGAAAAAAATATTTTTAATTAGTGCCGCATTATCGGGCTTATTTTTAAGCTCTTGCAGTTCTATTTCTGCAAAACATTCGGCTACTGCTGATATTATTGCTTTTGCCGAAGCTTTGCAAAATCGTAATTTAAGCGCGATTAATTACTATACAAATAAGGCAAATCTTAAAAAACAAGTAATGCAAATCGCGCGCGAAGTTGTGATTGAAAAAGGCAAAGAAGCGATTAATCAAAACCTAAATCTTAATAATAATCTTGGCGCTTCGGTTGCCGCGATTTATGGAGCGGATTTACTTAAGCCCGTTATAGAAGCCCTTGCGGATAAGGCTTTAGAGCCAGAAAACCTTGCAAGTTTTGCAAGAAGTGCAGGGCTTAATTCACAAGTAAAAATGCCAAATAAGCTTGCTGCTAGTTTTGCAATTAAGCAATTAAAAGATAATATTGTTTGTGTTCCAAAACCAAATTCAGAACAGTGCCTTTTATATTTTGTACAAACTCTTGATAAAAGCCATTGGCAATTAGCAAGCATTGATGAAAATGCACTAAAAGATAAATTGAAACAATTTAGATAAAATTTTATTTAAATTTAAACTTTATCTAAAATATTAAATGCTAAACCTATCAAAAAATAGGTAAAAACTGTGAAATTTAGCTTTAACTTAAAAAGACTTTTAATATTAATCTTAATCTCTGGCTTAAGTATCTTAGGTGCAGTTTTTTATCTATTAAATAGTTCTTTGGTTGCCGTTACAAACAAAGCCAATGATATTGATTTAGTTAATTCTGAAGAATCTATAAGTATTACACTTCATAATGCGATTAAGAAAAACAATTCACTAACCAGCGATAATTCGCAGTGGCAAGTTGCTTATGACCAAACTAAAGGTGCATTAGATCAAAAATGGCTTTATGAAACATGGGGAAGCTCAACTGAGCTTCCTGATACTTATGATGCGGCTATAATTCTTGATCAAAATAAAAAAGTTATCTGGGGCTATTTAAAAGGCCATGATATTCTAAATGAAAAAACAAATATTAAAAATAAACTTTTAGAAGACATTGATAATTCTATTAATGGTTTGCCTTCCAATAATCATATTATTGGAGGCTTTACAGAATTTGATGGTCAAACCGCAATTATTTCATATTCAAGAATTAATCCCATGGATTTTTCTTCTATCGAAAATGATAAATCAAAGCGCTTTTTGGTTCTTATAAATATTATTGAACAAAGCAATTTAATTGAATTTTCACAAAACTTAAAACTTGATGGAATGCGAATTACAAATGACGAAAATACAAGCCCTAAATACGTCATTAATGACTTAAAAAACAAAAAAATCGGCGTTTTCACTTGGGATGCCCGCAAACCAGGTCTTGAAGCAGCAAAAGTTGCCAAACCCAAAATCATGCAAAGTTTATTATTGATTGGGTTAATAATTACAGGTTTCTTAGGGTTCATCATTTATTGCTTTAGAAAAATTGGTCAAAGCGAAGAAAACGCTATTAATGCCTCTATGACCGATAGCTTGAGCGGACTTCCCAATCGCCGCGCCTTAAGTGAGGCCGTATTAGAAATTCAAAATAGCAAAAGCAAAACAAAGCCTAAAATTTCAATTGGTTTTATAGATCTTGATGGATTTAAAGACGTTAATGACACTTATGGTCATGAAATTGGTGATAAACTAATCAGCCTTTTATCTGATAAATTCAAATCTATGTTGCCAGCAAATACATTATTAGTTCGCCTTGGCGGTGATGAATTTGCTTATCTTTTCCAAGGAAATAATAGCGAAAGAACCGCTCTTAGATATGCCGATGAGATTATCGAATATTTATCGACTAATATTTATATTGGCGGACGCCCAATTAAAGTTGGCGCAAGTATTGGTATTGCAACCACGAACATGAGCAAATGCGATGTTTCTGAGATTTTCAGGCGTGCAGACACCGCTATGTATCACGCAAAAACGAACCATAAAGGCACAGTAATTGTCTATAATGAAATTCTTGATGCAAATCGCAATTATAGAAAATCTATTGCGAATGGCATTAAGCTTGGCCTTGAAAAGCAAGAATTTGATGTTGTTTATCAACCAATAATAAACGCAAAAACCCATAAAATTAATGGTGTAGAAGCTTTAGTTAGATGGCCGCGTCGCCCAGAAGGCGCATTAGGTCCCGATGAATTTATTGATATTGCCGAAGAATCGGGAACTATCCACCAATTAGGATTATATGTAATTGAAAAAGCTTGTAATGATTGGCTAGATAATAGTGATGTAAGGCTTAGTATAAATGTTTCGCCTGCACAATTCAGAGATCCTGATTTTGAAACTAAAGTAAAAGCTATACTTGAAGCTACTGGCTTCCCTCCTGAAAGATTAGAAATAGAACTTACAGAAGGCTATTTAATCGACCATCCAGAGCGCGCAAAACAAGCAATTGGTGCATTCAAAGATTATGGAATTATGGTTTCATTAGATGATTTTGGAACTGGCTATACTTCTATTGCTTATTTACGCTCTTATGGTTTTGATAAAATCAAAATTGACAAATCATTATCTGAACGCATCGAAGATGATCATGCTTCGGCAATCTTAGTACAAGGCGTTATTTTTATCGCTAATGGTCTTTCTATGCAGGTAACAGCAGAGGGTGTTGAAAGCCTTAACCAAGCTAAGCTTTTAGAAGTTGCAGGATGTAATCTATTACAAGGTTATTTATTTGGAAAGCCACAAGAAAAAGAATCTATTGTTTCTAAATATTGTGAAGGTCCAAAAGTCATTCAATTCCCTAAAAAGAAAAAAGCATAAAGACATTATAAAATTCCACAAATAAAAAAGCCCCAATATAATTTGGGGCTTTTATTATATGAATGGCTTTTTATTATTTAAACATATCTGCAAAACGCTTTTTGCCGCGCTCTTTCCAAGCACCGCGATGATATGCATCAGACATAATTAAAGGAACAACTGTTGTTGCTTCTGCAAATACCATTTGCTCTAGAGCGACAGAAACTTTACCCCAAGAGCAAGCTTCTTTTAAGGTTGAAGATGAACATGCGCCATCTCTTACATCGGCAACCGTAATTTGAACCGCATAAGCATGCATTTCCGCTTCAATTCCTAAAATCTCTGCACAAACTACTGTGTCTTGTGCATAGTTTTTAGGAACGCCGCCACCAACCATAAATAGACCAGTGCGACCGGCTTTGATTTTAATGTCTGTAAGCTCTCTGAAGTCGGCAATTGCATCAATTGTCATATAAGGCTTGCCAGCTTTCATTCTTTCTACTTGGTGCTTAACAAGACCAAAACCCGCAGATGAATCAACAAATGCCGGACAGAAAATAGGAACGCCTTCTTCATAAGCCGCTTGTATTAATGAATTTTCTTTTTTTGCATTACCAGCAGCAAGCCATTTACCCATTTCATAAATGAATTCACGTGAAGAATAAGGGCGCGGCTCTAGGCTATTGGCGATTTCATAAATTGTGCCATCGCAAGATTGTAAATCTTCTTCATCAATATAAGTATCGTAAATACGGTCGATATATAAAGAACGAAGAGTTTCATCATCTGGAACTTCTAATGCTTGATAGTGCGAAAAACCTAAAGCTTCGAAGAAATCCATATCAACAATTGATGCACCAGTAGCAACAATTGTATCAACCATGCTATTTCTTACCATATCACGATATACATGCATACAACCGCCTGCTGATGTTGAACCTGCAAGAGTAAGCCAAACAGAACATTCTTTATCACCCAATGCTTGGTTATAAATGCTTGCCGCGCGCGCGGTATCGCGTGAAGAGAAAGACATTTTGCCCATTGCATCAATAATTGGACGCGCATCAAATGTAGTGATGTCAATATGCTCAACTTTATTAGATAATAGTTCAGCCTTACGATTATTAGTCATTATCATTTCCTTTAGGAATTAGTTTTGTATTTTTTAGATTATTTATATGAAATTCTTATAACAGAGCTATTTTTGGTTCTCTATACCTGAATTTTTTATAGAAGTAATGCCTGAAAACATAGAAATATGCGGCTCATCACTTGCAAAAACTTCAATATTTTGGCCAAAACCATTAAATCTTGTAGTCATTGCCGTGCCATAAGCACCAAGCATTAAAAATTCAATATAATCGCCTTCTTCTATATCAGATGGAAGCATATATTCAGTTTGCAAAGCATCAATAGAATCGCAAGTTGGGCCAAATAATTTAAAGCTTTGTAATTCAGCTTTAGATTCGCCGCCAATACGAATATGATTAGTTTCAAACGGCCATTGAACATGGGTTGCATCAAATAAATTGCCATAAGCACCATCATTTAAATAAAGTGAATTTCCTTTGCGAAGCTCTACTTTAGTAATAATGCTTGTTGATTCGGCAACCAATGCACGACCCGGCTCACACCATAATTCACAATTTTCAGTAACCGGCATGGTTTCAAATTTTTGCGCAATTACTTGCATATATTGTTGCATTGGTGGTGGGTTCATCTCACGATAATTCACAGGGAAGCCGCCGCCAACATCAATAATATCAATAACCACACCGGCTTGAATAATAGTTGATTTTGCAACATCAAGCGCTTTTACATAAGCATTTGGATCCATACATTGTGAACCAACATGGAAGCAAATACCTAAATCTTCACGAGTTACGCCGCGTGCTTCGCGCAATAATTCAATTGCCTCGCTACCTTTTACTCCAAATTTGCTATCTAAAGAAATTGAAGACGCCGAATTAGAAACCGATAGGCGCACCATAAGTGTTAAATCTTGGGCATTACTAGTAGAAGCTTGAATTTTTCTTAATTCCGCAAGACTATCAAGCGCAAATACTCTGCAACCAAATTCAAAATACGCACGCTCAATTGCTTTGCGGCTTTTCACAGGGTGCATAAATGCAAGCTTTGCGTCAGGGAATTTACGGCGAACTAATTCGCATTCCACATCAGATGCAACATCAAAATTACGAACGCCTGCTTCGTATAAAGCATCTAAAACCCATTCCGATGGATTTGCTTTTACCGCATATAAAATTTCACCCGCGAAATTGCGCAAAAACCATTTAGCCGCGCGCTTTACAATATGCGGACGATTAGCCGCAACTGGAACGTCAGGAACAAGCGCATTAATAATATCAATAGATGACGAAAAGTGATTCATTTGAATCCCCCCTGAATCTTAAACCTACTAAACACATTCGCGATTTTTTCACGCGAGGCATTTTTTCAAACTAAAAGCCCCAAAATGAGGCAGCGAATTTGCGGCGTTAGTAGGACATGCTAGAAGCTTTGAGGCTTCCAAAATGTTGTCAGGTCCGCAAGCAATGCTTGCGTTAGTGGACTGGATGCTGTTTCCAGGTCCGCCGATGCACCCCATTTATAGTAATAGAAAAAAAACGCAATGTTTTTTTGCAAGTGCTGCCTAAAAAATTACACCCTTGTAATTTAATAGAAAATCTTAAACTCTCAGATTTAGGGTAATTACCTATATAGACTTTGACCTATGGAATTATTATATTCATTAAATGGAAAATTCAAAAATTATTATAATTGGTGCAGGACAAGCCGCCACCCAAGCAATTTCAAGCTTAAGGCAATTCGGCCACAAAGGCGAAATAAGACTTTTTGGGAATGAAAATGTGCCGCCCTATCAAAGGCCGCCATTATCAAAAGCTTATTTAATGGGCCACACCACAATTGATCGCTTAAAATTCCGCGCAGATGAACAATGGGCGATTGAAAATATAGAAACCCATTTTTCAGATGCTATTATAAAAATAGAGCCGACGAATAATAAAGTTTTCACGCAAACGAATGAATATTCATACGATAAACTTATCATCGCAACCGGTGCGCGTGTAAGAAAACTTGATATCGAAGGAAGTGACCTTAAAGGCGTTCATTATTTGCGCACTTTGGCCGAAGCCGATGCGTTTAAAACTGACCTTGATAATGCAAAAAACATAGTTGTAATTGGTGCGGGATATATTGGTCTTGAATCGGCGGCAATTGCCAATAAAAAGGGTAATAATGTTACCATATTAGAAGCCGCCACAAGGGTTTTGGCGCGTGTTGCCACTAATACTCTTAGTGAATATTATTATAACCTGCACACATCTATGGGTAATAAAATTATCCATAATGCCAAAATCAAACGCATTATTGGTGATGAAACCGTAAAGGGTATAGAGCTTGAAAATGGCGATATAATAAATGCCGATATAGTGCTTATTGGTATTGGCGTTATACCTAATATTGAATTTGCAATGGATGCCGGAATAATATGCGAAAATGGTTTTAATACCAATGAATTTGCGCAAACCAATTTTGAAAATATTTACGCCATTGGTGACTGTGCTAATCGTATTATTAATGGCAAACGTATCAGGCTTGAAAGCGTGCATAACGCCATTGAACAGGGTAAAATTGCGGCAAGCCATATTATGAATGCACCAATGCCAAAACTTGAAGCACCTTGGTTCTGGTCAGATCAGTTTGATAAAAAGCTTCAGATTGTTGGGCTTTTTAATGGCGCGGATAAGACCATAATCCGCGGCAGCCTTGAAGATGGTAAATTCGCACTTTTCCATCTTGAAAACGATAATACAGTTTTGGCGATTGATGCAATTAATAGCCCACCAGAGTTTCTAATTGGCAAAAATCTCGTGCTTAATAAAATGAAGCTTGCACCCGAATTCATAACAGACCTAAGTTTAAACATAAAAGAAGTTGCAGCCAAAGCAACATTATAATAAAAGCCAATTATAGGCAAAGGCATATCATGACACAGATTAAAATTATCGATACATCGGGCAAAGAATATTTATTAGATGCATCTAATGGCGGCTCTATTATGGAAGCGGCAACCAAATATAATGTTCCAGGAATTGATGCCGATTGCGGCGGCGCGTGTGCTTGCGCGACTTGCCATGTTTATATCGATGACGCTTGGGTGGATAAAATTAATCCTATGGGATCTATGGAAGAATCTATGCTTGATTTTGCCGATAATGTGCGCCCGAATTCAAGACTTTCTTGCCAAGTTATTGTCAATGA
>CAYUCW010000062.1:0-10882 GCA_964443435.1 uncultured Caulobacteraceae bacterium
TATTAATTCTGCAAGAGGACTGGGCTGTCGCCATGAAAACAACACCACACCTCATCATCCCACGTAAAATCTTCTTGATCCCAACGTGAAAGATTTGGGCGCGATACTTTTATAAGGCGCTTATTTTCAAGCTCTACTTCATAAATTGACTCAGAGCCAAGATAGGAAATTTGCTTGATTGCGCCTTTGAATACATTACAATCTTCTGGGCAATCTTCCATAACTGGGCGTGGACCATCTTCAACATATTTAATTAAATCAATTTTTTCAGGGCGTACACCAACCCAAACTTTTTCACCGGCCGCACCCGAAACCCCATGGTCGAAATAAACTTTTACACCTAATTCTTCGCAATCAACAATTGCTTGATTGGCATTATCAAGTTTTAAAACCCCTTCAAACATATTTACAGAGCCTATGAAATCGGCAACAAATCTATTGGCCGGGAATTCATAAAGTGATGAAGGGCTTGCGGTTTGCATAAGATTGCCTTTGTCCATAACCGCGCATCTATCCGCCATTGCAAGGGCTTCGTCTTGGTCATGGGTAACCATTATAAAGGTAACCCCAACTTTTTCTTGAAGTGCGGTTAATTCAAAGCGCATTGCTTCGCGTAGTTTGGCGTCAAGTGCAGATAAAGGCTCATCAAGCAAAAGAACTTTTGGACGTTTTACAAGGGCGCGTGCAAGGGCAACCCTTTGTCTTTGACCGCCTGACATTTGATCGGGCTTTCTTTGTGCCAAATGATCAAGCTTAACATCGGCAAGTGCACTCATAACCATGCCATATTGATCTGCTTTTGGGATATTATCAAATTGTAAGCCATAGGCGACATTATCAAAAACGCTCATGTGCGGGAAAACTGCATAGGATTGGAAAACCGTATTTACTGGGCGCTTATTTGGCTGAATATTTGAAACATCAACCCCATCAAGGAAAATCTTACCTTCGGTTGGTACTTCAAACCCTGCTATCATTCTTAAAAGCGTAGTTTTGCCGCAACCTGATGGCCCAAGAAGCGCAAAAAATTCACCCTTCTTTATCTCAAGATTAATTTTATCAACAGCAAGCACTTTGCCATAAGCTTTAGTTACATTTTCAATCTTAATTATGGTGTCAGACATTATTTTGCCTCAGGTTTGGGATTTTGAAATCGCATAGCAAGTGCGGTCGCAAGTACGGTAATAAGAATTATAAGCGTTGATGCCGCATTCACTTCTGGTGTCACAGAGAAACGAACCATTGAATAGACTTTTAATGGGAAAGTCACTGTGCCTGGGCCCGATGCAAAGAAAGTAATAACGAAATCATCAAGGGAAAGTGTGAAAGCCAATAATGCACCGGCTATAATCCCTGGCATCATATGGGGCACAATAACATCCAAAAAGGCGCGCCATTGTGATGCACCTAAATCAAGTGCCGCGGATTCTAATTCCTTATTGAAATTTTCAAGCCGCGCACGAACAACTACGGCGACAAATGGAAAGGCAAATGTTATATGGGCAATTATTATTTGCGAAAGATTAAGTGGCCAAATTAAATCATTAGGCCAATTTATTTTTGAAAAGAATAATAAAACCCCAACACCCATACAAATTTCCGGTACTACAATCGGAAGATTTACACCAGTTTCTAAAAAGCCTTTGAATGGAAACTTAAAGCGCCATAAAACAAACGCCAATAAAGTGCCAAGTATAACCGCAAAAATAGTGCATACTATAGCAATAATAAGGGAGTTTAATAAGGCTTCGGAAAGCGCGGCATTTTCAAAAACCTTGCCATACCATTTGAAAGTAAAACCTTTCCAATCAACATTGCGCTTTGAATCATTAAAGCTAAAGGCAATAAGCACAAAAATTGGCGCATATAAAAATAAAAGTACAAAGCCAATCCAAGCTTTTAAACGAATGGATTTTAAATATTCTAGGGGTGCTCTTGGCGCTCTATTAAACATTAGTGCCCCACATTTAGTTTGCCACCCTTTTTCTCATAATAAGAACGAATGGCAAAGAATATTAAAGTTATATACATAAGTAAGAATGACAAAGCCGCGCCAAATGGCCAATCATTGGCACGTTTAAACTGCCGCTCAATAAGGCTTGCAATCATTAAATCATTCGGGCCGCCCATTAAATCTGGCGTTAAATATGAGCCCATTGCAGGGATGAAAGTAATTACAATCCCTGCGGCTATGCCTGGTAATGCGAGCGGCACCACAATTTTAAAAATGGTTTGTAAATGACCTGCACCTAAATCAAGGCTGGCTTCAATAAGGCTTCTATCAAGCCTATCAAGTGCGGCATAAAGCGGAAGCACCATAAATGGTAAATGCACATAAATAAGGCCAATAACTATGGCCGCTTTATTATATAAAAGTGGCATTGGCGTGAATTCACCTAGTGGCAGACCCATTGCAACCAAACCACCATGAAATACTTCAAAAATATTATTAATGACGCCTTCAGATCGCATAACCACAATAAGCGCATAAGTTCTTATTAATAGATTTGTCCAAAACGGAAGCATTATTAATAATAAAAGCCATGATTTTGCCTTTTCAGAGGCAAATGTCATGGCAAGGGCAATTGGAAAACCCATAACCAGACAAGCAAATGTTGCAATAGAAGCAAGATATACACTCTGCCATAATACTTTTAATATTTCAGGCGAAAAGGCACGGGCATAATTTCTAAAAGTGCCCGTGATTTCAACAGTTATAGGGCCAGTATTCGTTCCGAATGAATAAAGCCAAACAAGCGTCATTGGAATAGCAAAAAAGACTATGAACCATAATGTGGGAACAATCATGGTACCAAAGAAAAATCTTTTATTACTAGCCCAGCTTTGCATTATCCCGCCCTTATTTGGGTCATTGCCTCTTCAATTGCTTTAGTATTTTCGATGCCCATATATTTTCCATATTCACACTTCGCAAGTAATTCTTGAGGCGGGAAAATTATCGTATTATTTTTATAGGCATCGTCCATAAGCGCTTTGGCGGCGGCATTTGGGGTTGGATACATGATTTGTTTATAGATGTCCGCGCCAACTTTGCCATCCATAAGATAATTTATAAATGCATGGGCATTATTCGGGCTTGGCGCACCTTTTGGAATACACATACAATCCGAATTTAATAATGAACCTTCTTTAGGAATAATAAAGTCCAAATCATCATCTTCGGCTTTGCTTTGGGCAATATCGCCATTATATTCAATAACAATATCAATTTCTTGCGAAGCCAATAATTCTTGACCATTATCTTCATGGAAAGTTTTAATATTGGCTTTTTGCTTTAATAAAATTGCTTTTGCTTGTGCCAATAATTCAGGGCTAAAATCATTAACTGATTTACCAAGATATTTGAAAGTAAGTCTGAATAAATCAAGGCTTTCACCCAATACGCTGATGCGGCCTTTATATTCATCGGAATCAAGGACAGCTTTCCATGAATCCGGCGCTACGCCATTTTTCATTGCCGATTTTCTATAGCCAATACCAAGCACAAGCCAAGTATATGGCATTGAATAAATACGGCCTTTATCATATTCGGCATCCATAAATTCTGGCAATAAATTTGCTTTATTAGGAAGCTTATTATGGTCAAGCGGCATAAGAAGACCCGCTTCACCCATGCGGGTTACATATTCATTTGAAGGCATAATTACATCATACCCAGGATTTCCCGCACGGAATTTCGCGAATAATTCATCATTAGATGAGAATAATGACATTCCAACATCAATACCTGTAAGCTTTTTGAAATCAGACAAGGTATTTTCACCAATATAAGTATCCCAATTATAGAAAGATAGTTTAGATCCTTCAGAACCTGGAATAGTTAAAGTTTTAGTATCAGTTTCTTTGGCACCGCCACATGCAGATAAGCTTATAGCCGCCGCAGTTGCGCCAAATGCCGCCATAAATGCACGCCTAGATCTTGGACTTGTTTTTAAGAATCTTGAGATTTCATCGTCTGATAATTTTATTTCTGACATTATATCCTCCTATGCATTACGGAAATACCAATCATAATCCTCAATTGGGATTATGGAATTATATCTATTCTGTTCAGTTTTTTTCACTATTGTAAACATTTTTTGGAAATATTCGCCAAAATATGTTGCAATTAGTGGGCATTTGCTAAATTTATCTAAGGATTCATACCAATTCATAGGCAAATCCACTGGTGACTTTTCTGGTTGGGAATACCCGTCTCCTGTCACTTTATCGCTTGGTTCAATTTTATTTTTAATTCCGTGATACGCACCGGCAAGCACAGCGGCAAGTCCAAGATATGGGCTTACGTCCGCGCCAGAAATTCTATGCTCAATGTGGCGGCTTTTTTCTTCGGCTGTGACCCTAAGGCCAACTGTGCGATTATTAATGCCCCAAGATGCAGAAACTGGTGCATATGAATTAGAAGTAAATCTTCGATATGAATTGGCATTGGGTGCGAAAATTGCCATTGATGAAGGCATTAATGCTTGCATGCCGCCTATTGCATAGCGCATGATTTGATTGCCGTCTTCTTCGGTTCCCGCAAATAGGTTTTTGCCATTTTTATCCAAAATAGAAAGGTGTAAATGCTGTCCATTACCCGCTAGACCTTGAAATGGTTTTGCCATAAATGAAGCCTCAAGCCCATGTTTTACCGCCGTACCTTTAACAAGCCTTTTATACATCATGGCTTCATCGGCAACTCTTAAGGGATCATCTCTATGATCTAGACCTATTTCCAGCTGCCCTGGTGCGAATTCGGAAATTGCGGCTTCGATTGGAAGATTTTGAAGCTCTGCCCCATTATATAAATCGCGCAGAAAATCCATGCAATCATCAAGCTCTCTAAGGCCATAAACTTCGGTGCCAATTGCGGTATGACCAGAAATATTAGATGCAGGAAGACTTGGTCTTTGACCTATTTGTCTTTGCGCTAATAAATAAAATTCAAGCTCACAAGCGACATCAGGATAGAGTTCTTCTTTGTGAAATAAGTCAATTATTTGTTTAAGGATAAAGCGCGGATCAAGCTTGTTTGGCTCACCATCTAATTCATAAAGCGAAACTATACATTGCGCCGTATCATTGCCAAGCCATGGTGCGCGAACCAAAGTATTAGTCATTGGTTTGGCAAGCCTATCGGCGTCACCATCTTCCCACACAAGCCCCGTATCTTCGCAATCAGACCCCATTGTATCAACAACAGTTATAGATCCCGGAAGATAGCGGCCGTGATTATAAACGCCAAGCAATTCATGTGGGCGAATGCGTTTGCCGCGCGGGACATTGGTAATTGAAGTATAGATAATATCAATGAATTTAATATCTGGATTAGCGCTTAAGAATTTCTTAGCTTCATCAAGATTAGCAATGCCGGCAGTATGACCCAATTTATTCAAAATTATTCTCTTTTTTATTTATATTTAAAATAAAGCACACATTTTAAATTGTGCAAGCTTATTCTATGATTTCAATTACACCTTAAGCAATAAATGCTCACGCTCCCAAGCGCTCACGACCCCTTCGAAATGGTCAAGCTCTAAGTCTTTGACAGTATAAAAAATATTACAAAATTCTTCGCCAAGGATTTTCTTTAAAGGCTCACATGCTTTAAATCTATCCAAGGCCTCATCAAGTGTACGCGGTAAAGAGCGCGGTAAATGATAGGCCGATGATAATAAAGGCTCGGTTGGTTTAAGGCCAAGTTCCATTCCAACAAGGCCGCAAGCAAGTGAAGATGCAATTGCTAAATATGGATTGCAATCAGCGCCCGGAAGACGGTTTTCAACGCGCTTATTATGCGCATCAGATAAAGGCACTCTTAGTCCGCAAGAGCGATTATCGCGCCCCCATTGCACATTAATTGGTGCATCAAAATGCGGACGCATACGTCTAAAGCTATTGACGTTTGGCGCGAATAAAGGCGCGATTTCAGGTAAGAATTTTTGAAGCCCTGCAATATAGGATAAGAATTCTTTTGAATCTTCACCATTTTTCTTAGAAAAAATATTCTTGCCATTTTTATCAAGGATTGATTGGTGGATATGCATAGCCGATCCTGGCTGCTTATCCATTGGTTTTGCCATAAATGTTCCGTACACGCCATGTTGTAAGGCAACTTGACGAAATATCCTTTTGAAGATTAAGACTTGGTCGGCAAGATGAATTGAATCGCCATGATTAAAATTCACTTCTAATTGCGCCGCCCCCGCCTCATGTATCATAGTATCAATATCAATGTCGGCAATTTCACAATATTCATAAACCTGCTCTATTAGGTCTTCATATTCATTAATGGCTTCAAGGCCATAAGGCTGTGACACGGTTTCCGCACGGCCCGAACGCCCAATCGGGGTTTCAAGTGGTAAATCGGGATCTATATTTCTTGCAGTTAAAAAGAATTCAAGCTCTGGCGCGATAACAGGGGTAAGCCCTTTTTCTTCATAAAGGCTTAGAACATGTTTAAGAACTTGCCGTGGTGCAAGCATTATAGGTTCACCGCCACTTTTCAAAGCATCAGTAATTACAAATGCGGTGGGTGTGCGATAACCAGGTGCCACACGGATAGAAGAGGCATCAGGGCTTAAAACGCAGTCTGGGTCGCGCACTGAAAACTCACCATTTTCAAAATGGGGATAATCGCCCGTCATGGTCACGGTTAAAATTGAAGATGCAATTCTTAGGGTGCCGCTTCTTACGCCTTGCAAAAACTTATTTGCCGGGACAACCTTGCCCCTAATTATGCCATTCATATCAGGAAGCATAAGCTCAATCTCGGTCACGCCTTTTTGCGCAATCCAGTTTTTAAGCTTTAAATAGCTTTCTTCTAGTTCTTTTGTAAGTTCTTCAATTTTGTCATTTGCCATTTTAAGACCTTACTCTATGTTTTCTATTATTTCTCTCATAGCTTTGGTGAATTGTATAGCTTTTTCTTTGCTAAACTCAGGGGCGATTAAAAGCATATTATGGAATGGGGTGATTAAAAAACCACGATTAATCATTCCAATATGAATTGCCTTTTCAAGTTCGCTATTAAAAAGCTGCTGCATTTCATAGGCATTTTTAGGCTTAGTTTTGCTAAAAATTATTTCCATACGCGCACCAAGCCGCGTTATTGACCAATTAAGATTAAACTCTTCAAATAATTTGTTTAATTCTTCTTCAAGGAATGCTGCACTTTCAAGCATTGAAGAAAAAGTTTCATTTGTAATCAGATGTGTAAGCGAGAATTTCAAAGCATTTAGAGAAAGAAGCGATCCAGAAAGTGTTGTGCCTACACCTGAATGACCCATTGGGATTTGGCTTCTAGCAGTTTTAATCATAGTCGCGATTTTATCACTAAAACCCCAAACCGCAGTAGGTATGCCGCCAGCAATTGCTTTGCCTATAGTCATAAAATCTGGCTCTAGCCCATAAGTAATAGTATAGCCGCCAAAACCAGTTGATAAAGTATGGGTTTCATCAATTATAAGTAAAGTCCCGTATTTATCGCAAAGCTTTTTGACGCTTTGCCAATAATCATCATTAGGTAAAACTATTCCGCAATTTGTTAGTGCTGGCTCCGCAATTATTGCCGCAATTTCACAAGTTTTTAACTCAAACTCAAGTTCATTTAAATCGTTAAATGGAACGCATATTGTATTTATTGATGGATCAAAAGCTGGTCCCCAAAGGCTTGGCTTTAAAATTGTGCGACCATTTTTATCGAGGCTTACACTCGTTTCATCAACTGCGCCATGATAGCAGCCGTCAAATACAATTATTTTTTGCCGTCCTGTGATTAAACGCGCGACTTTTAAAGCAAAGCGATTGGCATCAGAGGCAGTAAGGCAAGTTTGCCAATTATCCAGCCCAAAAATTTCACATAGTTTTACGCCAATTTCATCTGAATATTCACTAGGGAGCATAGTCGTAAGACCATTTTCAATAGATCTAGCAAGCGCATGCTTTATGGGTTCGGGCGTATGACCAAACATTGCGCCCGTATCTCCAAGGCACAAATCAGTAAGCTTATTGCCGTCTAAATCTTCGATTATAATTCCATTTGCCGATTTAATATAAATCGGAAAAGGCAAATCCCAATCTTTCATCCAATGTTGGGGGACACCTTCAAAAAAACCATGCTCATTGCTTCTTGAAGCTTGTTTATTATTATGAAAAAAGCAATTAGGGCGGGCTTTTATAAATTCGGCAGTTTCATTAGCGATAAAAACTTTGATTTTTGAAATCTGAAATTCCTGATTTGTCAAAATTCACCTTTATAATTCATGAAAATGTCATAACAATTTTGACAGTAACACAAAACTTAGGTAATTTGTCAAAGCCTTATTCCATTAATTTTTATATATTTACAGAATAAGCAAAAATCTAATTATTTAGTTTCGGTTTTCATGCTTCTTACTTCGTATAGGCTTGTCCATTGGTCATTTTCTGCTTCAATTCTTAATCTTATTTTTGTTTTATTTTGGCTTAGTTCAATAGGGACATCATATTTAATTATATTTGTACTTATAGTGTGTTCGCCTTCAAGTTTTTCATTTACTAATAGTTTATTATCAATCAAAATTTTAAAGTTTTTATTTCTATCATTGCCACTATATACAAATAAAAGCTTATTATTTTCATTTGGTAAAACATTTAAATCAAATTCTATAAAGCCTCTTTGAATAATCCGACCTCTTAGTGCAATATGCGTAATGGCTTCGGTATTTGGTGTGGCATCAAGATTATGGTCTCGCTCTGGCTGCATTTCACCTAATCTTATATAGTCAATTGTGTTTTGAAGAAGCAAACTTCTTTCTTTGGCTTCTTTAATATAATTAACTTCTGCGATTGCCCACTCTTGCTTATTAAAGCGCTTAATATAAACCGCAGTTTTGCTTTCGTGAAGTGAATAATAAGGCTTAAAATTAAGCTCGATAGGTTTTGCATTTGTCTTTATATTAAATTCATGCAGTCTTTCAGTTTTCATAAGCTGATTATTAAAGCTATCACCAATAATAGCAGGGTCATAATTTTCCCATGGTATTGATTTATGGCCAAGATCTGCGGCAAGAACCAAAGGCCCATTAAGATATGCGCCCAAGCTTTCATCATCTTGCATAGTTTCGTAATAAGTCTGCATCGGAAGGCTTAGAATTAAAACATCGCCATTCTTAGGAGCGTCAACATAAAAATAGCCATTTTTAATAGCTTTTATCAGCTTATTATTTCTAGTTAATTTTGGCGCTTTGCACCAATTCGGAATTCTTAGTGCAAGGCTTTTAATTTTTTTGCCATTATTATTAATTTTAATGCTTATGGATTCAGAATTTGGGTATTCAGTATTAATATCAAGACTTATACCATTTTCTTCCCAATTAAGGCTTGAAGGATAAAATAAATTTACGAAAAGCGTATTATTATTTGCCCAATAAATGCTTTCGCCATGCTTTGAATGGCTTTCAATACCTGAACCCACACAGCACCAAAAATCATTTTCAGGACTTGAGTGCACTCTTGCAAAGCCAGAGGCCAAAGGCGAGAAATATGAAAACATGCCAGTTTTTGGATCTTGCTGCGACATTATATGGTTTAAATGCGCGCGCTCATAGAAGTCGAAATAATTTTTATCGCCAGACCATGAATATAAATGCCTTGTAAGCTTTAGCATATTATAAGTATTGCAACATTCACAAGTCTGTTGCCCAAGACGTTTTGAAAGCTTTTTAGGCTCTCCCAAGTGTTCAAAATTTGAATTACCGCCAATTACATAAGAATGATCTTTAGTTATGGCTTCATAGAAAAATAAAGATGCTTTGGCTGCATTTGCATCATTATTAAGTTCATAAATCCTTGCAAGTCCAATAAGCTTTGGAATTTGGGTATTTGAATGCTTGCCGCTTAATTCATCCTTGCCTTGCGTTAATGGCTCTAATATTGCTCTATGATAGACTTTTTGGGCAAGTTTAAGCCATCTATCATTTTTGGTAATTGCATAAAGTTCGGCAAAACTTTCATTAAGGCCGCCATGCTCAGCTCTTAAAATTTGTTGCATTTGCGCGTCGCTTAGGCCTTCAAATATAGTGCCCAAATAGTCGCCAAGCCCAAGTGCCACATCAAGTGAAGTTTTATCGTTACAGAATTTATAAGCATCAATCGCGCCTGCAAAAACCTTATGATAAGTATATAAAGGAACCCAGCCGCCATTAAGGTCAAAACCAGATGTTCTTATATCGCCTTTGCGAATTTCTTCATAAACAATCTTTCCATCAATGGTTTTACCATCTCTATCGACAGTTGTGCCGCCCGTATATCCATCTTTATTAATTATTTGAAATTCACGCAATTTTTTAGAAACATAAAGCGCGCGCTTTTTAAATTCTGTATTTCCAGTTTGCGCAAATTGTAAAGCACATGCCGATTGATAATGACCAAGTGTATGCCCTGCAATTCCTTTGGCTTCCCATCCTCCATATACAGGCCCTTTGGGTTCAAGTCCGGCATTTTTATAAAAATTATGCAAAAGCCTATCTGCGCTTAATGATAATAAATATTTTTGATTGGCATTTATGCTATCAAGGAAAATGGAAGGTTTTAATCTAACGCTATTAAGTGGAGCCGGATTAAATCTTTGTTTAATCGGATTATTGGCTGATTTATCGGTTTGCGCCGCCGCAATTGTTTGACCATTAAAGCCAAGCACACTTGCAATACCAAGCCCAAGCCCATTTCTTCGCGTTAATTTCATGGTAATCCTCATACAAATTAACGGAATGTATTGAGCTAATATGTGAAAATGTCAATTATATTATAATATATTTTTACGAATTAATTCATGCCGTGAATAATATAATTTAGACAGTCTTTCACATCTGAAATAATCGCACGCCTTAATGCTTTT
>CAYUCW010000063.1:0-10878 GCA_964443435.1 uncultured Caulobacteraceae bacterium
AGTCATTAACCAAAATAGGAACAAATAGTTAATTATTTTAATATTTGGAGAAGCCAAATTGTACGCCACAATAATTCATACATTATTGATTATTACCTATATTGCCGTTTCACTCGGGATTGGTTTTTTTGCATATTGGTTAAAGGATTATTCTTTTGCTTTATCAAGCATAATGGGCGGTATGTTTGGCTTATTTTGTGGCCTTATTCATATTGCGCTTACTCCAAAAAAATCTTCACTTCCAAGGAAATTACTTGATAGATTAGAAGATGATATTGCGACAATTAAGCAAGTACAATTATCAAATTACGAAGAATTTGAGGCCTTTAAAGAAGATTTATACGCGCATAATCAAGCGCGTGAACAAAAAATAGTTTCAGAGCTTCAGTCACTTGCCGTAATGATTGGACAGTTTGCGGCAAAAAAACAAACTCAAATGAATAATCTTCCCCCGAATGTTACGCCAATCCGTGAGAGTGTAAGAAGCCAAAAAGATCTAGTCGCAGAAGTAAGAGATGCAATCGAAAGCAATCGCGTTGAATTATACATACAGCCCGTAGTATCATTACCGCAAAGACGGGTTTCATTTTATGAAGCCTTCACAAGACTTCGCGATAAAACTGGCCGTATTATGCTTCCCGGTGAGTTTTTAAAAGTTGCTGAGCCTACTGGCATGGTTGGTGAAATTGATAATATGCTTTTGCTTAAATGCGTACAGATAGCTAGACGCATGATAAGACGCGATAAAAGATTATCAATGTTCTGCAATCTTTCGGCCACCAGCTTAGCAGATGAAGGATTTTTCATTCAGTTCATAGACTTTATGAAAGAAAATCGTGATTTAGCAGGTTCAATAATATTTGAAATCCCGCGCGAAGCTTTTGACAGAATTGGCATGACCGCAGAGCGTAATATGGGAAGGCTTTATGATTTAGGCTTTAGATTCTCTATCGATAGATGCGAAACTATAGATCTTGACCTTCGTAAGCTTGAACGCATGGGCGTAAGATATGTAAAAATCGCCGGCGATAAGCTTATAAAAGCATTATTAAAAGAAAATGCGCGTCCTGTAACGGGGCTTGCACGTGAATTTGAAGCAACCGATATTGCATCATTATTTGCGCGTTATGGTGTTGATTTAATTGCCGATAGAATTGAAGACGAAAGAACAATAGTTGAATTATTAGATTTAGATCTTGGTTTTGCGCAAGGTAATTTATTTGGTGCACCTAAACCATTATCGGAAATCACAACTTCGGATGATTTAGATACTTCAAAAAGAAGATATGCCAGCTAAATGTTTTTTACTTGGTGATTTAATTTTTTAAATCGGCTATTAGGCCTTATGACAAAAATTATTAATAATCTTTCAGAAATTTCAAATAATTACGACCTTATTCTTTGCGATATTTGGGGCGTTATACATAATGGCGTGACACAATATGAAACCGCCGTTAATGCACTTATTAAGTTTAAACAAAATGGCGGTAAAGTCGTTTTAATATCAAATGCGCCGCGCCCATCTGTGCAAATTCCTGCCCAATTAGAGGCTTTGGGCATTGGCGCCGATTCTTATGATGCAATTATAACTTCGGGTGATGCCACAATTATATCGGCGCATGAAATTGGTAGTAAGGCCTATAAAATTGGCGGCCCCAAAGATGATTTCATGTTTAGAACTATTGGCGCGGAATATACCGATGCGCAAAATGCCGAATATATAATCTGTACTGGTCTTCGTGATGATTTAAATGAAACCACAAAAGATTATATCAAAGAGCTTGAAACCCTTAAAAATTTAAATCTTACAATGATTTGCGCAAATCCTGACAAAATAGTGCAATATGGCGATAGACTTATTGAATGCGGCGGGGCACTTGCTGAATATTACGAAAATATTGGCGGCAAAGTTATTATGGCGGGAAAACCATATCCACCCATTTATGATTTAGCTTTTGCCGCCGCAGGTAAGTTTGAAAAAAGTCGCACGCTTTGCATTGGTGATGGAATTAATACAGATGTGAGAGGCGCATTTAATCAACAGCTTGATTGCATATTTGTAACTGGCGGCATTCATGCAGCCGAGTTAAGCACTAATAATGCTTTAGATGCAAAAAAGACCGCTGATTTCTTAAATCACCACGGTCTTGATGCCAAATATGCGATTATGGAATTAGAATAAAGCTCCAATTTTTAATATGGGCTTTGCTTACTGGCTAATTTTTACTTCATATTCACCTGCTTCATCGCTATCGGCAGAAGAAACGCGGATTATTTGTGTACCTGTTGCTTTAACAATATATTCAAGCTTGGCATTTGATTCTTCGCCGCCATCATCATCGGTTTCATAAGCACTTTCCTCTGCTGCCAAAGGCTTCACACTTAAATAGCTATCAATGGTTTCGCTTTTAACTTCGATTATATATTTTTGGCCGGCAACACCATTGAACGAATATAAATCAAAATGATTTTCTTCTTCACCAAAAACTGGATCAGTGTTTGATAAATCACCTTTTTTCGCCACGCCAATAGCTAGTGGTAATGGTTTTGGCATAGGTGCAGGCGGAGGTGTATTTATAATTAGTAGCGAATAAGGCCCAATACCATCTTCACCTGATGACATGGCACGAATTAAATAAGTTCCAGCTTCTTTTGCAGTATATTTGATTTTTGCATTTATACTTTTGCCGCTATCATCATCTTCTGCTAGCACTTCAAAACTTGCAGGTGTGCCTTTACCGATTTGAAGAAAAGTATCTAGCTCTTTGCCATCTGGAGTTTCACCTGCGGTATTCATGCTTAAAGTAACATCTTGTCCCGCCCTAAGATTCACAGAATAGATTTTATATAATCTATTTTCTTCATCATCTCTTGGCCCGCCATCTATAAGACTATCATTAATAGGTTTTGCAAGTGTTATAATTGACGCCGTTTTCGGGGTAGGCGCAATAATGGCTTCATTTGCGGTAATAATATAATTACCTTTCCACACACTTGTATCGCCTTCTTCCTCCAATGAAATTGCAGAAACTAGAATATTTTGTTGCCCAGTTTTTTCGGCCTTAAACCTTAGTTTTGCATTATATTCAGTACCGCCATCATCATCTTCTTTTAAAGGTTCAAACTTATTCTCAGAATCAAACTCTCCAATAATGGCTTTTGGATCAATATCTTTTGAAGTTACATCAATAACATAATTTTTACCTTCAATAACATCCATCACAAAGCCTTGAACTACGATTTCATCGTTTTCTTCATCGGCTTGATTAAAATATTCAATAGTTTGCCCTTCTGAAGATATAGCGCCATTTATACCAGTTCCTAAAACAAGCTTCTTAGGTTTTGGCAAAGGAACAACTGGTGGTTCATCACCCAATAATAAGGTATAAGCGCCCATTTCTTCTTGGCTTGCTGACTTGACTTTAACTCTATATTCGCCTGCATTTTTAACCGTGTAGCGAATACGGGCATTGCTTCCAGGGCCAGAATCATCATCTTCCGAAATTTCGACCAATACACCTTCGGAATCGGGACCTTGTAATACTAATATTGGGTCAAATGCAGTGGAATTTAAATTAATCTGGATTTTTTGATTGGCACTAAGTTTAATATTATAAGAATCAAATAAATTACCTTCATCATCTTCAGCATCTTTTTTACTAATTATACCTTGTGCCAATTTACCATATTCGAGCGGAATTCTTATAACTTTATTTGGATCTCTTGCCGAAACTGTTAACGTATATTTGCCTTTTTGCCCGACTTCGCGTGAATTAACTCTTATATAAACCGGCCCATCTTTTTTTGCCACAAACTGAGTAGAAGCTTCTTCATTTTTATCTGCAGTTGCAAATCCACATTCTTCGCAAGCCGCACCATTTGAAACCTCACCAATCGAAAGCGTAGTGTCAAATTCACTTGAAATTAAGCTTGCGGAAATAATTTGGCCTTTGGTTGCATCAAATCGATAGATTTCTAAAAATGAATTATCTTCTAATAATCGTCCGTCTTTATTATCAAGTGTTCCATTTATTGGATTAGTATTTTTTATTGGAGTTATATTAAATGATTGCGCTAAAACTGGGCTTGCCGCTAAAATTGCAAAAATAGAAAAACCTGAAAATAAAATTGAACGCATAAGAATCTCCGTATTTGCAAACTTTGCTTTATAATTTTGTCGAAAACAAGTCATTTATGAATTAATTATAATATATGCTAAATAAATTTCTCTAATATTGAAACTTAATAGTGAAACCTCTATCTATAAGGAAAGTGAGGCTATTATGAGCGATGTTCAAACCCAAATTGATAATTTAGTTAAAAATACTGATGTATTGCTTTTCATGAAAGGCAATGCCGATCAGCCTATGTGCGGTTTTTCTGCGACCGTTGTAAGAATTCTTGACCTTGTTGGCGTTCCATTCAAAGATATTAACGTACTTGAAGATATGGAAATTCGTGAAGGTATTAAAGAATATTCAAACTGGCCAACCATTCCCCAATTATATGTAAAAGGTGAATTTATTGGCGGTTGCGATATTATTCGTGAAATGTATGAAACAGGCGAACTAAGCCAATTATTCAGCGAAAAAGTATAAAAAAGGCGGTTTTTACCGCCTCTTTTTTTAAAAACTAAGCCAATTTTTCTTTTTTGAATCTATATCATCGCCCAAATGCTCTAAAGCATCCAAAGATTCGCCCGCAAGAATATCGGGATTAGTTGGGTTGAAATTCACCTGACCTGTTTGACTGTCAACTTTCACTTGATCTACAAAAATAATATGTTTAGCAGGTGCTTTTTCTTGTCTTGGATGCACCAATACGCCATTATCGCCATAATTTTCTATTATTAATGCCCAATCGGCATCTTCATAAACAAATGCATTACCATTTGGATCTAAATCCGACCAATCGGCTTCACGAGGGGCACTTGCCGCAAGCTTAATAAAATCATCATGAAGCTTTTTATTTCCAGAAAGCAGTGCCGCTTGTGCACGCATTGCATAAATTCTTGATGTTGGCTTAATGGCAATCAAAGCATCAAGTATTTGCGCCGCCCCTAAACCATCGGAATTTTCAATAAAAAGCTCAGCTCTAAGGATTTTGCTTTCACGCGCTTCTGGATTGATTTTAATCAAGCCTTCAAGCCATTTTATTCTTGCTTCTTTATCCTGATTTGGTTTTAAATCACGATATGCAAGCGATAATGCAGGGTGCGGATTTGATTGCCAGGCATTTTCAATGGCACTTGCCGCCGCCCAATCCTTATTTGCCATATGATTAAGACGTGCCGCCATAATTGCCGCCGGTGCAAAGTCTGGGCAAATTTTTACCGCACGTGATGAATAGTCCAAAGATTTTTCAAGATCACCATTTCTTTCATAACGATGCGCCGCCGCAGTCAAAACCGAAGCGCGCCTTCTTTGTACGGTCTTTTTACCCATAAGTCCGCGCTTATCGCCTTCATCAATTGCGCCCAAAGCACCTTCCCAGTCAAAATTTCCTATGCGTTCTTTGAACAAGGTTTCAACCGGCCATACAGAACGCTTTGATATTTGCAATGCCGCATCGGCATGGGAAATAACCGAAGCAAAATTTCCTTTTATTTTTGAAATATCGGCAAGGCCTTTCCTTGCGGCAATTTCAAAGCCAGAAACACTTAATAATTCACCAAATAATTTTTCAGCAGTTGCAATATCATCAGCGGCAAAAGAAGTACGCGCCGCAAAAAGTTTTAAACCACTATTATCGGGCATTTGTGATGCCGCTTTTGCGCCATAACGCCTTGCATCTGTATAATCGCCTACATCATAGGAAGCAAAACCAAGTCCAAGATTTTCCACCGCTTTTTTACGATTATTTTCAAGATTTGCTTTTTTAATTTGCGACGGAAGTGCAATAAGAAAAGCAATAAATTTCCATAATAAAGTAAGCGTAATAGTAAGAATAAATAAAGATATTGCCGCCACCAAAGGACTTGCGCTTATGTTTATAGATTCGGTTTTAACAATAACTTCGCCGTCCTGCATACCAAGCCATACAAAACCGCCCAATAAAGCAATAAAAACAAGAATTAAAAATAATAGTCTTAATAATTTCATTTTGCTTTATCCGTTACGGCATTAGTATTATCATTCGCATTATTACCTATTGCTGGCGCAGTATTTTGCAAACTAGGATTTGCCATTATTGCGCTATTTGCAGGTTGCACACTTAATCCGCGTTCTAATGCGCCTCTGAGTGCTGCAATTTTCGCTTCTATATCAACGCGTTTATCAGCCGAAGCAATCCAATCCATAATTTCTGGTGATGGACTTTGAAGGCTTCTTAAATCATTTATCGCGCCCGATAAATCACCTTGATTAAGTTTGATTTTAGCGCGCGCAAAAATCTGCTCTGGTCCATTTTTATCTTTGCTTTTCACATCCACTTTAAAAGCTTTGGCAAAGAAATTTTTAAACCAAGCTAAAAAGCCTTTTTCTTCTTTTGGCTTAGTGTCTGCAATTGTTGCTTCTAGTAAAGAAAAGCTTTCGGCCAAGGAATTACGATTTGGTGCACCTGTTTTTGATAATTGCTCAAGTGCCGCAACTTCTGGCAAATTCGGAAGCGCCGCCCTTACAGATTCAAATTCAGGAATAAATGCGCCATTTTGATTTGCCGCCTCGGCAAGTGAAATAACCGCAAAAGTAACCGCCGGCGAAGGTGTTGCGCTTACTTTGCCGCTTAGATCGCTTAAAGTGACCTTTAAGGTCGCGATTTCAGTCTGCAGCGCCGCAATTACCGCGCCCCCAGTTCCCGTTGGATCTAGTGCCGCAAGCCTTGTTTCTATCGCGGTAAGTCGCCCTGAAAGCCCAGCCATCTCAGCCTTTATAGGTGCAAATTCCGCAGTAAAATTTGGCGCGGGAAGTGCTTGTGGCGGATTATTAGCAAGACTATTAGGCGTTTGCGTATTAGGGGTTTGCGCAAGATTTTCACCAGGCTTTAATTCTGTATTCGGCTGTGTAAGATTATTAGGAATTGCTTGATTAGAATGCTTAGTTTCTTTTTCAATATGTGCTTTAATATTTGCAATATCGGCTTTCATCGCTTCGATTTGTGCAAAATCTATAGATTGTGCTTTTGGAATTATTGCGCCAAGTCCAATTTTTTGCAATCTTTCAGGATGGGCATTTATATAAAGTGCAGAATATGCGCCGCCAACCACAGAAAATAATGATAGTATTAAAGCCGTACCAAACCCTATCCCACCCCTTTTAATTATAGGCGAAGAATTCGTGCTTGTTTCATTTGAAGTATTTGTATCAGTCATACTTATAATTAATACCGTTTAGGCATTATTGACAAGGCTAAATCTGAAAATAAGTGGATTTATTGTGGCAAACCTAAATAAATATATTTAAGTTCCAAATATTCTTCTAATCCATGTTTTGAGCCTTCACGCCCAAGACCTGATTGTTTTATACCGCCAAAGGGGGCAATTTCATTTGATGCCGCACCTGAATTAACCGCAACTATGCCGGCTTCTATATTTTCCATGACCCGATAAACTCTTCCAAGATCTCGTGCATAAAAATAAGAAGACAACCCATATTCGGTGTCATTGCACATATCTATCGCGTCTTGTTCGGTTTTAAACTTAAATATTGGAGCAAGCGGGCCAAACGTTTCTTCTTTGGCTAGCAGCATATTATTATTGGCATTTATTAAAAGTGTTGGCTCAAAAAATTGACCGCCTAATTCATGCCGTTTGCCACCCAAAAGAATTTTTGCACCTTTTTCAACCGCATCACTTATATGGCTTTCAATTTTTTCAATGGCGGCATTATTAATTAAAGGGCCTTGGGTAATACCTGCGGTAATACCATTCCCAACTTTTAATTCCGAAATTCTTTGTTTTAGTTTTTCGGTAAATTCATCATGAATGGATTCTTGAACCAATATACGGTTGGCGCATATACATGTCTGCCCCGTATTGCGGAATTTTGACGCCATAACCCCGTCAATCGCCGCATTAATATCCGCGTCATCAAACACTATGAAAGCGGCATTTCCGCCAAGTTCAAGCCCAAGCTTTTTTACTGTATCCGCCGATTGGCGCATAAGAATTTTTCCTACATTAGTAGATCCAGTGAAACTTAAGCCCCTTACTATATTTGATGCGCACCATACCTTACCAATAGCAGGGGCATCGCCTATAATCATATTAATTGTGCCTTTTGGAAGGCCTGCCCTTATGCCAAGTTCCGCCAAAGCAAATGCCGATAATGGCGTAAGCTCTGATGGTTTACAAACCACAGTACAGCCAGTGGCAAGTGCCGCACCAAGCTTTTTGGCAATCATTGCCGCAGGGAAATTCCAAGGAGAAATGGCGGCAACCACTCCTAATGGCTGTTTTAATACCATTATACGCGCATTTTTATTGGGGCTTTGGATTATTTCGCCATCTATGCGTGTAGCTTCTTCGGCATAAAATTCAATAAAGCTTGCTGCATAGGCAATTTCCCCCATAGCTTCTGATAATGGCTTGCCTTGCTCAGTGGTTAGTATAAGCGCCAAATCCTCTTGATTTGCCATAATTAAATCAAACCATTTTCTAAGGATTTTGCTTCTGTCCTTGGCAATTAATTTTGACCAAGATTTAAAAGCGTTATTTGCGGCACTAACCGCTTCTTCGGCTTCTTTTGCGCCCATAAGTGGGAGGTGCGCAATTATTTCACCAGTAGCAGGGTTTTTAATTTCAATGCCTTCACCCTTAAACCATTCGCCATTTATAAGGCACATTGGTTTAAACAATGATTTATCTTTTAAGTTTTCAGGTAATGACATTAAAACTTATCCTTTAGCGCATAATAAGTCATGCCCATAGTTAATAATGGCTGACGCAATAGTTTACCACCAATAAAATTATTATGCTTTATTTTCAATAAGCAATTAAGGGGATGCGTTGGCGCAGGTAAATTTAATAAATAATCCACCGCAAGCTTGCCAATATGTGGTGCAAGCAATACTCCTTGCCCTGAATAGCCGCCTAAACCAATTATATTTGGTGAAATTTGTTTAACCACTGGAAGCCTATTTAAACTTAGGCCTAATGCCCCGCCCCATGCATAATCAATTTTTACATTCTCTAGCTGTGGGTATATTTTTAATAGATTTTTTCTTACAAAACCTTTTAAATCTTCTGGATAGTTTTGCGTATATTTTTCGCCGCCGCCATAAATAAGGCGATTATCACTAGTTTTTTGCCAATAATTCACAATGAATTTAGTATCCATCGCCCCAAAAATACCATCCATAATATCTTGCTTTAATGGCTCGGTTGCCAGAACAAAACTATGAATTGGAATTATTTGGCTTTCCAGTTTTTGATTTAAATTATTCAAATAGCCATCACCACATATAAGTAATTTCTTAGTTTTATAAACTCCTAATCTTGTAAAAACCTCAATAAAATTAGTATGTTCAATAAATTTTATAACTTTTGTATTTTCACTTATTATAACGCCATTATTTACGGCATCTTTTGCCAAAGAGTATAAGTATTTTAATGGGTGAAGCCTTCCCGCTCTATTATCTTTTATAGCGCCTTTATATTTATTGGTGCCAAGTATTTTTGCGGTCTGTTTTGCATCTAAAACTTCATATTCTTCAAAATGATAATTATCTTTTAAATATTCATATTCGCTAATAATATGTTCAAGATTTTCATTATTATGTGCGGCATAAGCAATTCCGGTTTCAAAATCTATTTTATTTTTGCTTGAATATTCCTGAAGATTTAAATAGGCCTGCCTATAAATATTCCACATGTCTATGGCCTTCTCAACACCAAGGGTTTTTTCAAGCCATTCTTGATCTTTCCTATAGCCAGTGCAAACTAAGCCGCCATTTTTTCCAGATGCGCCCGAGCCAATTTTATTGGCTTCTAATAATAAAACAGATTTTTTTAAAATTGCGGCCTCATTCGCTGCCGATACACCCGAAAATCCGCCGCCAATTACAATTAGGTCAAAAACAATATTAGTAGAATTTTCTGATTTACCTTGCGTAAATTGGAAAAAATTGCTGCCATCTGTGGCAATATTGCCCCATAAGGGTAAATTTTGTTCAATACCAACTGCAAATGATTGATTTTTCACATTAAAAGCCTTGCAAATTTCCATAAGGACACTTATGAACAAAAAATTACTTATTGCAATATGTTATAACAAAATGCGACTTGAGGGTAAAGTGAATATACAAGAACTTGACACACAAGAATTAAAAGCACCTTTACACGAAGCAACTTATCAAATTTTACGTGATAAGCTTGCTAAAGGCGTACTTGCCCCTGGTCAAGCCTTAAGCCTAAGAAAGCTTGCTGCTGAGCTTGGCGGATCGGTTACTCCGGTTCGCGATTCAGTTTGGCGTCTTGCCGCAGAGCATTCATTACACATAAGCCCAACAAGAAGAATTTCTGTTCCTAATCTTACTATTAAGCAAATGGGAGAGATTTTAGGAATAAGGGCTTTACTTGAACCTGAGGCCGCTGGACGTGCACTTTTTAATTTAACACCTGAAACAATTCAGGAAATGCGCGATGCAGATAATCGCATGAATGAAGCGGTTATTAATGGCGATGTCGAAGCCTATATGGCGAATAATCACGCATTCCATTTTGCATTATACCGTGCAAGCGGGTCTGATGTTTTATTGCCAATGATTGAAAGCCTATGGGTAAGATTTGGTCCATTTATGCGCCTTGCCTACCCTGATATTAAAGGGATGAAAGGCGTTGCCGATCATCATCAAGAAGCATTTGAAGCCATTGAAAATAAAAATGAAAAAGCATTAAGGCGTGCGATTATTTCAGATGTGAAAGACTGTCTAAATTATATT
>CAYUCW010000064.1:0-10867 GCA_964443435.1 uncultured Caulobacteraceae bacterium
CTTGGCCGCGTACAGGTTCTTAAGGCACGCATGAACCCAGATTTACACATGGCACAGGATTTGAAAAATACCGGCGCGGGCAATTTGTTCGTTATCTTTGGTGAACCCGATATTCAAATTAATGTATTGCCCGATAACATGCTTGAAGTGGTGGTTCATGGGGTTGATGTATTCAAGCCGCAAACCGGCGAAGTTGAATCTTCGGGCACCGAAGGCATCGCGCTATGGATGCTTGATACAGATTATAACGAAGAAAGTTTCTTTGTTCGTCACGCCTACTTCCTTGGCGCAAACGATCCATACAAAGCGCTTAAAACGTCATTAAAGGCCGAAATCGACGCAGACGCATGGCAAACCCTAAACAGTGACACCTCCCGCCCATTCCCCAAACCAAAATCAGGACGAATAGCGGTGAAGGTCATCAACCACTTGGGCGATGAAGTGATGAAAGTTTTTAGGGTGTAATGGGATGGCAACTTCGCAAAAAATCGAAATTATGATTTCAAGTCGTTGTGGAGATTCGTTTCCACTTGATAATCCTGAAGGAAGGACTTTGTCCTTGATTAGAAAAAGAATTAAAAAGGAAATTGAAGAAATAAAAATATTCGGAAAACACTTCTTCAAAGTTTGGATAAATGAAGATGCTGTTGAAGATACAAGCGAAAACTCATGGGATGCTTGTATGAATGCAGTTAAAAAATGTGACATTTTCCTTTGTTTATATAGTGGTAATGCAGGTTGGACAGTTTCTGGAAAAGATGTCGGGATTTGTCATGCAGAACTTGCATTGGCTTTCTTAACAGCGCCAAAAAAGGTCTTCGGAATTAATATTTCCGAAAGTCGGCATGAAAAATACCCATCTGCCGAAAAAGACAAAATCTTCCAAGACTATGTAAAAAAGCTAAATAGGTTTTTTCCGGATAAATCCAGAAATGAAGAAGATTTGATAAAACAAATAAAAGATACTGTTTTGAAAGCCACGTTTAATTTAGTAAATTTAGGTGGAATTGAAGCGAAGCGTGGTGCAAAAAGTCTTGGCGAAGCTTTAGATTGGGGTAAGCTAAATTATTCGGAAAGAAGCGAAAAAATCCGCCATTATCTTTCGCAAATTTTAAACGAAGATGATGCGCCGCAAAATGCCGATATTTCTAAGAAGAAAATAAATGCGACAAACATACTTTTTCGGGTTTCAGCTATTCCAGATGCACTTTCGGTTTCGGCAGCGAGGGAATTAGTTGGACAACCTCATTTGAATGACCATAAATTGTCATCGCAAATAGCTGATGGTGAAGGTGGAGTTGTTCACATTATTGGTTGTTACGGGAACGTAACTGAAGCGAATGCAAAAAAGATGCTTGGCTTTCCTGATGCAGCGACAGTACCTGCGCCATTTGGGATTTTTGTCCTTGATAAAGTGCAAGCAATTCAAATAGTTCTTATTGAGAACTGTATAGACAGTGAATCTACAAAAATAGGCGTCCGAAGGTTTTTTGATTGGATTAGTGAAACTGAACAGGACAAAGAAATCGCTAGATACGCGACAAAGCGTTTGCGAATAATTCGCGAATTAAGCGTTGAAGTTTAGGGGATGCAAATGACATTGGACGAAGCATCTAAGATATTACGCAAAATGTATGTTGAAGCGCCAGAAGGTGAAAAGGCGGTTCAATTCCATTTATTTGGGATAAAATATGCGGATCAGATAAAGGATATGCCCAAAGCAAAAATAAGCATCTTAGCTGATCTTGGTAAAAGCTATGGAACTGAAATTAGCAAGGGCGTTAATTTAGCGAAATATGTCGTCTTAAGATAATGGCAATCATAAATATGGAAATGGATTAAATATGGCAAGAGTTCCGCTGGATTTGACAGTTTGGTATTTGAATCAAAGAAGAGTTTCTGAATTGATTGGTAGCGACTGCGTTGTGAAAATCGGCAATTCTGTTTCTAAAGCTGATTCTCATCTTGCTAAGCTAGCCACGCAATCAGCATATAAAGAATCGGTGGTTAGAATTCTTAATTCGGGAAGAGTTGATAACTTAAATTATCTAATAGAAAAAAACGAAGTTAAAGTTGGAAGCTACTTTACTCTTCATGACAGATTCTATTTTAAAGGTTTAAATGAAATTTCAAGAAATGGACTGGATTGGCGATCCGAAACGCCAGCTATTGGCCATTCGAAAATTAAAAATTCGTGCACTTACGAAAAGCTTGAGTTTTCATTTTTTTCGGAACATTTGACGTCGACCTCTTCTTGGCACGAACTATCGGGCAATAAAAAAATACTGTTTTTCGGGTTGGTAACAGATATAAAGGGCACTACAATTGTCGCGAAGCCATATTGCATTTCATCTTTTGCTATGAACTTATTAGACTTTGATAATTTTAGTTGTGCCTGGCAAAATAATCTTGAAACCTACGTTGATGCGATCGGTTCATTCGAAAAAGTCAGAGATTTCAAAATTAGGAAAAGTCCTGAACAGCTTAAAGTTTTGAAGAATATTAAAGAATTGGAAGTTAAGACTGCTTTTGCCGATATCATTGGCGAACCATATATCCAAAAAGATTGGGCTGGTGAAAAGTCTGATTTATTCACAACAAGAGTTACATATAGTGGCGAAAGGATTTCCACAGCCTTTATGTTTAAAGGACCTTCAGTTTTCAAACCATTGACTCCAGCGCTTTTAGGGAAAAATGGTGACCAAATAGGAAGATTGTTTACCGAACCAGCTGAGTTAGTTATATTGCAACACTGTCATAGAGTTGAATCTTCTGTTCACGACCAAATGCGTGCTTTTGCAGAAAGAATACACAGCAGAAGGTTATTTTGTATTATCGACGGTTACGATACTTACAGAATACTAAAATCATATAATAAGTGTGGATTATAGAAAAATTAGAATGCAATTTCGGATAGCTGATACCTTTACACAAAGCTTAATTAAGCTGACTGCCCAGGAACAAAAGGCGGCGAAAATCACTACGTATGATCTGCAAACAGACCCGTCATCTCCTGGATTGAAAATGCACCGCATTGAAAAATCGAAAGATGCCAATTTTTGGTCGGTTCGTGTCAATGACGATATTAGAATTATTATTCATAAAACCGCCGCGAACATTCTGTTGGCGTATGTTAACCACCATGATGACGCATATAAGTGGGCAAGTAAAAGGAAAATAGAACAACATCCTTCAACTGGCGCAATGCAAATTGTAGAAATTCGCGAACTTGTTGAAGATGTTGTTATTAAAAATTCAGTTGATAAAAATAATTCTGAGGAAACTGAAGTAGAAACATCGGAAATTGAAGAACCGATAACTATTCCGCCAATTGATAATGCAAAGTCGAAAAAAGTTCTTCCTAAGCTTTTCGACAATTTAAGAAAATTCGAATTAATGTCTTTTGGTGTGCCTGAAGATTGGGTTGATTTAGTCCGTGATGCAGATGAAGAAAGTATCTTTGAAGTAATCCCGCATTTGCCACAAGAAGCGCAAGAAGCACTTTTGTGTCTTGCTGTGGGTGAAGCGCCAAAACCAATTGTTGTGCCTGAAATTGCTGACGAGACCGGTTTTGAACACCCTGATGCAATGCGTCGTTTCAGGCTTTTGAATACGCCAGACGAATTAAGGATTGCACTTGAATATCCTTGGGATAAATGGGCGGTTTTCCTTCATCCAAGCCAACAGACCACGGTTGATAAGGATTTTAGTGGGCCAGCAAAGGTTAGCGGTTCTGCGGGTACTGGCAAAACAATCGTTACCATTCATAGGGCGCATTCACTTGCAAAGCTTCACCCTGGAAAAAAAGTCCTTTTGACAACTTTTTCAAAAGCATTGGCCAATTCACTAAAAGCGAAAATTAATATCTTGATTGGTGGCAATGAAGAATTGTCTTCACAATTTACTGTAAAAGCAATTAAGCGCGTCGCTTATGACTTATTTACCGCGAGATTTGGACAGCCACAAATGACCAAGTCTTCGCAAATCAAGGTATTAATTGAAAAATATGCCAAAAGTGTGGAAGGACTAAAATTAAGTTCCCAGTTTTTATATTCTGAATTCATCGATATTGTCGATGCATGGCAACTATCAACATGGGATGATTATTGCAATGTTGTTAGGCTTGGTCGCAAGGCAAGGCTTGGTAATGCACAACGAGAACAAGCATGGCAAGTTTTCGAACCCGTAATCAAAGAATTAAAAACGCGAAAATTGCATACCTGGTCAATGCTGCTAAAAGAACTAACTAATTCATATCTAGAAAAGCAACCGCCATTTGATTTTGTTGTTGTTGATGAAGCCCAAGATTTAAGTGTCGCAGAAGCAAGGTTTTTAGGTAAAATTTGGGGAGAAATTCCGAATGGAATATTCTTATCCGGTGACTTAGGGCAAAGGATATTCCAACAAGCTTTTTCATTAAAGTCTATGGGTATTGATGTTCGTGGTCGGTCTTCTAATTTGAAAATAAATTACCGTACTTCACATCAAATTCGCGCACAGGCGGACAAGCTACTACCTGACAATATTTCAGACGTTGATGGCAATAAAGAAACTAGGACTGGTACAATTTCTCTATTTGATGGCCCTACTCCTGAAATCGCAGTTTTCAATGATTTAATTTCAGAATCAGAAGCCGTAGCTATTTGGATTAATTCTTTGATTGAAAAAGGTATTAAAGCACAAGATATAGCATTGATTGTTAGATGTGAGGATCAACTTAATAGGGCGAAACAATCTATGAAATTAGCAAACATAGATTTCGTCATTTTGGAAGAAGATGTAGAAGTACAAGAAGGCAAAGTTACAATTTCAACTATGCATCTTGCCAAAGGTTTGGAATTTAAAGCAGTGGCGGTAATCGCATGTGACGATGATGTACTTCCTTTAAGCTCACGTATTGAAAAAGTATCTGATAATTCTGACCTGGAAGAAGTCTATAACACTGAAAGACATCTTCTATATGTTGCTTGCACGCGTGCACGTGATTTTCTTTGGATTAGTGGCATAAAACCAGGTTCAGAATTCTTAGAAGATATGCTAAACTAATCAGAAAAAATTATTCCAACAAAATATAATTAGGGTATATTTGGGGGTATAATTTTAATATTAAATTTTATTTACCTTTAAAATCAAATACTTAAATAGGCTATTCGATTCCTGTAGTCGCACCATTAGTACTTCCCAACAAATTTAAAAATATCTTGAAAAAGCCCGTATTATGTGGTATATTGTCGGATGTCACGTCCGATAAAATCCGTCAAAATGTGGTAACAGCCGAAATTTTTGGGGGTATATTTGCTTAATAAGACTATATTTGTATTTAAAACAAATACTTAAGCAATTTATTTGATTCCTATTGTCATAATTTATAATTTCGAATGTTCTGACGGCATACATCTAGGTTTGGTATTCGTAGTATAGATTTTGACACAAAAAACTTACATCAAAGCATTAAAGATAAGTAATATTTATGATGTTGCGAATGACGTAAAAGCTTGTTAACCAAGTAGAAAATTCTTTTCATAAATTTGAGCTTTAGTGTATAATGGCATTTAATTTATCTCGGCGTGGTATTATTGTTACATCCTTAGCGGCTAGTTGCACAAGCTTAATGGCAGGCTGCGATCAAGGTACTGGTCGCAAATTGACGTCAAGCGACTCACACCCTTCTGACTATCCTACTGTTCAAGCGGTGGTTGAGATGGGACGTCGGCTTAGCGAAGCTACTGGCGGGCGTTTAGGCATTCATGTTTATTCTGGTGGGCAATTAGGTGCAGAGCGCGACACACTTGAAATCACCAGTTTCGGCGGACTTGATATGAACCGCGTCAATCTTGCACCACTGACGGCCATTGAACCTATGACTATTATCCCGTCTTTGCCGTTTTTGTTTCGTTCAAAAGCTCATATGCGTCAAACACTTGATGGGGCAATAGGGCAAACAATCTTAGACTCATTAAGACCTCATGGCCTTGTAGGGCTTTGTTTTTACGATTCCGGTGAACGTAGTTTTTACAATACCAAACGCCCAATATATACCCCTTCTGATACGAAAGGGCTAAAGATACGCGTGCAAAACTCGGATCTTTTTGTTGCAATGATCAAGGCTTTAGGCGCGGACGCAACACCAATGGATATGGGAGAAGTTTATCAAGCACTTGTACAAGGTGTCATTGATGGCGCGGAAAACAATCAACCTTCTTATTTCACGGGTCGTCATTTCGAAGCCGCACCATTTTATAGTTTGACACGTCATGTTATGGCACCAGAAATATTAGTTATGTCGGCTGACCGTTGGAAAAAACTGTCTGATTCAGATCGCACACTTGTGAAACAAATGGCGCGTGAATCTGTGCCTTTCATGCGTGAACTGTGGGATAAACGTGTTGATGAAGAGATAAAAAAACTCGTATCTGCTGGCGTCAAAATCAATGAAGTCAATGACATCACACCATTTTCTAAATTAATGACACCGGTTTGGGATCGTTTTATTACCACACCTGAAATGAAAAAGCTGGTAAAAAAAATTGAGGAAATGTCAGTCCAAGACTCACACTTAGGAGGATCACAATGAAGGCGTTGGCCGTTTTAACGCGTATGGCGTCCAATCTTTTGATCTGGATAGCGGGAATTGGCCTGATTGCCATGACCTTTATTGTCGCTTGGCAGGTTTTTGGCCGCTTTATTTTAAAAGCCAGTCCATCATGGTCTGAACAATCGGCTTTGACACTCATGATTTGGTTTGTAACTCTTGCAGCGGCTGGCGGGGTGCGCGAAGGCTTCCATATTCGCATTACTGTTATTGAAGATATGCTTGGCACAAGAGCGCGCAACATCATGCGTATTTTTGCCGAATTGATTGTTGGGCTTATTGGAGCGTCAATGCTGATATGGGGCGGCGAACTTGTTATTCGCACTTGGAGCCATGATATTCCTTCTTTAGGGATTTCGCGCGGCTTAGCCTATCTTGGTATTCCTTTAGCTGGCGCGCTGATTGCACTTTTTTCACTCGAGCGAATTTTAGAAATTTTAAGCGGTAAACAATTAGACGAAAAAGAGGTTGCGTAATGGAACTGGCTGTTCTTGGACTTGTTCTTGTGTTTCTTTTAATGATTGGTGTGCCCGTGGCCTTTGCGCTGCTTGGGGCTTCGATCGCTTGCTTCATTGCCCTTGATATTCCCCTCGTTGTTGCCTTCCAGCGTATGGCGTCAGGAATGAGCGTCTTTTCACTAATGGCCATCCCGTTTTTTATATTTGCCGGTGATCTCATGTATCGGTCGGGCATAGCCGAGAGGCTTGTTAAAGTGGCAGACGCTATTTTTTCACCGGCGCGCGGCGGCTTAGGTCTAGTAAATGTAGGCGCTTCAACGCTTTTTGGAGCAGTTTCTGGTTCGGCCATCGCCAGCGCCAGCGCGATGGGATCAACCCTTATTCCTTTAATGCGCGAAAAAAAATATGATAGCGACTATGCTGTTAATGTGACCGTTACGGCGGCGATTGTTGGCCTATTGATACCGCCTTCTCATAATATGATTATCTATTCTGCCGCCAGCGGCATAGGTGTATCGATTAGCGATCTGTTTTTAGCGGGTGTCTTTCCAGGGCTTTTGGCGGCTACTTTATTGGGTTTTACTGCATGGTGGGTCGCGCGTAAGCGTAACTATCCAAAAGGGCTATTTCCTGGCTTTCGTGCGTTATTCTTGTCCATGGTCTATGCATTTCCGGGTATTCTGACGGCACTCATCATTATGGGCGGTATCTTATCAGGCATTTTTACCCCAACTGAATCATCAGCTATCGCGGTGGTATATACGATTTTAATAGGTGTCTTTGTGTATCGCTCTCTAGGCCTGAAAAATTTCATGGAATCTGTCATGCAGTCTGTGCGTATCACGGCAATGGTATTGATGATTATTGGCGCTGCTACGGCGTTTGGCTATGCCTTGGCCATTATGGAGACACCGACACAATTAGCCAACTTGATTACCACCCTTACAGATAATCCAATCTTGATCTTGCTTATCATCAATGTAGTGCTTTTGCTGTTGGGGACATTTATGGATATGTCACCATTGATTGTAATCACCACACCTATTTTATTGCCTGTGGCAATGGCTGTTGGGGTTGATCCGGTTCATTTTGGTATTATTATGATGCTTAATCTTGGAATAGGATTAGTGACACCGCCTGTCGGATCGGTGCTTTTTGTTGGCGCTGCTGTGGGAAAGATCCGTATCGAGGAAGCCGTGCGCACCATTTTTCCTTTTTACATGGCTTTATTGGTTACGCTTATTTTAATCACCTATATTCCGGCTATCTCTTTGACCTTACCAAACATGTTTAAATAAACCATTTGAGCGTATTGCAAAATCACTTAGACGGTTTTTATAGCATTTGAAAAGACTTACGAAAAAGAGAAAGTGAAACTTATTTAATATAATATTTTGCATTTTTTCCTTCCCGCTCCTTGAAATTGCCATAATAAACCACACATATGTAAGGTAATTCACAGGAGCGTGTAATGCCTAATAAAAAATCTGAAGATGATATCGACCTAAAAGAAAAAATAATTGAAGGCGAATATAAAGAAAAAACTGACGATGATTCAAAGTCTACAATTGATGATGAAAAAATCGAAAAGCTAACCAAAGCGGTTAATGATGCCACACAAACAGGACTTGATATTTTCCGTCAGATTTGGCTTGCAGGCGTAGGCGCATTTGGCAAAGCGTCTGAAACCGTTCAGACCGAAGCCCAAAAAGCCAGCCATGTAGCGGAAGAAGTTTTCGAAAACCTTGTAAAACAAGGCGAAAAAGTCGAAGAATTAGTGAAAACAAAGCTTGAAGAAGTCCATGCCAAAGAAAAGGCACAGGAATTTGCAAGTAAAGCGCAAGAGCAAGCATCTGATTTTGCCAAAAAGGCCGAAGAATCGACCAAAGAATTCCGCGAAAAATATATGAATGATGAAAAGCTTGAAAGCTATAAAAAATCATTTTCAGAGGCTTTGGGTCCTTTAAACATATTTGCACTTAATAAACGTATCGAAGAAATGAGTGCTAAAATTTCAGAACTTGAAGCCAAACTTGAGGCAACAAATGCACCAGAGGCAAAGCCAAAAACTGCAAAAACCGCTTCAAAGCCTAAGGCAAAAGCCGCTAAAGACGCTTAATGAGCAAACAGAAACAATATGAAAAAATTGCCAAAGAATACTCGGCAATAATCGCGGGCGAAAATAACCAAATCGCCCGCTATTCAACTTTGGTTGCGCTTTTGGTTGAAGAATTTGGCGCACGCTTTTTTTGGTGCGGTTTTTATATTGTCGATAAACCAGAAGAGCTTGTAATCGGCCCTTATCAAGGCACTCTTGGCTGTTTAAGAATTCCTTTTGCACGTGGTGTATGCGGCGCGGCGGCGCGAACCAAAACCACACAATTGGTTGAAGATGTTCATGCTTTTCCAGACCATATTGCGTGCGACAGTCGCTCAAACTCAGAGATTGTAGTTCCTGTTTTTGATAAAAATGGTGAGTTACGCGCGGTGCTTGATATTGATTCAACCGAATATGGTGCTTTTGATTTAGAAGACCAAAAAGGTCTTGAAGAATTGTGCGGCTTAATTTTCTAATGCCGGCGACTACTGGTACGGTACTGCTTGATAGGCTTGGGATTAAATATGCCCCCTACCCTTATGATTACGACCCAAATGGTGAGAAAATCGGGCTTCAGGCCGCAATGAAGCTTGGCAAAAGTCCCGAGATTGTTTTTAAAACTTTGATGACTTTGGTTGATTCAAAGCCAGTTTGCGTTGTTTTACCTTCGGATAAAGAAGTAAGCATGAAAAAGCTTGCGGCCGCTGTAAAAGGCAAATCGGCGATAATGATGAAGCCTGATATAGCCGAAAAGCAAACTGGATTTAAAATTGGTGGCATAAGTCCCTTTGGTCAAAAGAAAACCGCCCCCATAATAATTGATGAAAGCGCAATTCTTTATGATGAGATTTTAATTAATGGCGGCGCCAGAGGCTTTCTTATTGGGCTTAATCCCGATGACGCTCTAAAAGCTTGTAATGCCGTGTTTGCGGACATTACGGCTTAATTATTCCCACTCTATCGTGCCCGGTGGTTTTGAGGTTATGTCATAAGTTACGCGGTTTATGCCTTTGACTTCGTTGACAATTCGGGTTGAAACCTTTGCCAAAAATGCCATATCAAATGGATAAAAATCGGCGGTCATACCATCGGTTGATGTAACCGCGCGTAATGCACAAACATAATCATAAGTACGGCCATCACCCATAACGCCAACCGAACGCACCGGAAGAAGAACCGTAAAGGCTTGCCAGATTATATCATAAAGCCCTGCGTTTCTAATTTCTTCAAGATATATTACATCGGCTTTGCGTAAAATTTCTATTTTTTCGCGCGTAATATCGCCAGGGATACGGATTGCAAGGCCTGGGCCCGGGAATGGATGGCGGTTTACGAATTGCTCATTAAGGCCAAGTTCAACCCCCAAAGCACGCACTTCATCTTTGAATAAATCGCGTAAAGGCTCAAGAAGTTTCATATTCATGCGCTCAGGGAGACCGCCGACATTATGATGGCTTTTAATCGTTACTGATGGGCCACCATCAAATGAAACGCTTTCGATTACGTCGGGATATAAAGTGCCTTGCGCCAAGAATTCCGCGCCGCCAATTGTTTTGGCTTTATCATCAAATACATCAATGAACAGCTTGCCAATGGTTTTTCTTTTTACTTCTGGATCTGTTACCCCTGCTAAGGCATCAAGAAAGCGCTCTGATTCATCGGCGTGAATAAGCGGTATATTATAATGATTACGGAATAAATCGACAACTTGTTCAGCTT
>CAYUCW010000065.1:0-10705 GCA_964443435.1 uncultured Caulobacteraceae bacterium
TTAATAAAATTAAACATGGTTTCTATTGTTTGGGCTTTATAGTCTGCACGGAATTTATGAAGCGGATGATAGCATTTTTCGCGGTCAAATTCGTGTGTCGCACCTTTAAAATATGTTTTCTCGATTTTAATGCCTTGCTTAAGCAATTTTTCATAACATTTTAAAGGATCTTTTTCGCCTACAACCGCATCACTTCCGCCAATTATAATATGGGCGGGAATTTTGCGTTGCCACCCTTTTTGTTTTGTAAAACTTCCTAAGCCACACCATGGATAAATTAAGCCTGCGGTTTTTAGGCCTTCAAACGGAGATTCCCCTAAATCGGTAATTTTACTATGTTTGTAAATTTCATTTTCAAGCGCCAATGCGTCCATAATGGTCCAGCCACCATGCGACCAACCAATAACATGGATATTATTAGTATCCACCCAGTCAAGAGTTTTTGCATAACTAAACCCAATCGCAAAATCACCAGCGCGCTCACGCCCCCAAAGAATTGTACCGGTGCAAACAAGTGAAACAGCAGGAAGAAAACCTATGTCTCTTGGGGTAAGACTATCTATCGCTAAATAGCCAAAACCATTTTTAATGGCGACTTCTTTATATACTTCTTGTGTATCATGCGGATCACCACAACAATGAAGCATAATAATAATTGGAAATTTGCCTTCGCCTTTTGGCTTTGCCATTCTAAAAAATGGCAATAGCCTTTGTAATCGTGCGGCCGAATTTTCTTCTGGGAAATTAATCATATCATATATATAAAATATATAGCTAAAGTTTTAAACCCCTAAATTAAACCCAATTTTTCACGGCGGGTCCAGCGGTAAATCATTAAAATTCCAACAATACTAAGGCCCGAAGCAAGGCCGTACCAAATTCCAATTCCTTTAAGCCCAAGTGTGAATGCAAGGAATGCCCCAATACTTATGCCAAAGCCCCAATAGCCAATGATTGAATAAAACATAGGCCATTTTGTATCTTGAAGGCCGCGAAGCATTCCCGCGCCCACGGTTTGTGCGCCATCGGCAATTTGGAAAATCGCGGCAATTTTAATAAAGCTTATGGCTATAAGAATAACCGCCGCATTATTGGGATCATTCACATCAATAAATAAAGTTGCAAGCTGTTTTGGGAAATTCCACATAATTAATGCCATAATACTCATGAAACTTGTGGCCATTATAAAGCTTGACCAACCTGCAAGCCGCACCGCTTCTTTATCGCCGCGCCCGTGGGCATTGCCAACTCTTATGGTTGCGGCTTGGGCAATAGAGTTTGGAATCATAAAGGTCATGGAAACTAATTGAATTGAAATTGAATGCGCAGCAACCGTATCTGCATTAATATAGCCCATAAGAAATACGGCAAATGAAAATACTGAAACTTCAATGCCCATTTGCAAACCAATCGGAAGGCCAATTTTCCAAAGATCTATAAATTGCTGCCACGAAAGTTTTACATGACCAAATAATAAATCATAGCGTTTAAAAAAGGCATGTATAAGAATAAGAATTACAAGATTTACTAATTCAACACAAAGTGTAATCACGCTTCCTATTGCCGCGCCATTAAGCCCAAGTTCGGGCATTCCGAATTTTCCGAAAATAAGACTATAATTTATAAATAAATTGAAAATAACACTAAGAATACTTATTACTGTGCCCCATAAAGGCTTTTCAAGCGCATTAAGAAAATTACGCACGGCTTCGATAAGCATTACTGGCAAAATTTGAAGCGCAATAATATTCAAAAATTGTGAAGCATTATGCGCAAGCTCTTTATCTATTCCAACATGCTTAAGATTGGCGGAAATTATCCAAAGTAATATTGTCGCGGGGATAGAATAACTTATGCCAACCCAAACCGAATGAATAAAAGTGCTTCTTATATCGCGCGTCTCATCTGGCTTTTCGCCAAATTCATTAGAAATAATAATCGAAGATGCCGACACAAGACCAATACCAATAACCAATGGAATTATCATAATCCCAAAAGCAATAGCGGATGCCGCAAGCCCATGAAGATCATGTCTAGCTAATAAAATTTCATCAGTAGCATTAATAAGAACAAGTGATAGATTACTTATAATTATTGGCCAAGTTAAAGAAAAGCTATTCGAGATTTCCTTAAGCCACTTGCTCTTTGTGTCTGAATTTGCTGGCATTTTCCACTTATAGTTTTTTATTTTTAACAAACTATAAAGCTGTTTCTTTATTTAATGCAATGCCGTCATAAAAAATTATTTTTTTCCAAACTTAGGATGCCCATGCGGCTCTGCGCCTTCATCGGGGTCGGGATGTATAAGAATATCGGCATCTGGGAATTCTTCGCGAATTTTATTTTCGGTAGCAACTACGATTTTATGAGCTTCAAAAAGCGTAAGATGGTTTGGCAATTCTAAATGAAGCTGTATGTGAAGCCAAGGGCCAGAAATTCTGGTTCTTAAATCATGGGCTTTGCCGCCATTTTCAACTTGTGTACATAAAAGCTCAATTTTTTCACGAACTTCATCTGAGGCTTCTTTATCAAGTAAGTGATCGGCGGCTTCGCTGGCAATATGCCAAGCGCCCCATAATAAATAGCCGGCGATAAATAATCCGGCGATTGGATCGGCCCAAAGAATTCCAAACTTACTTGCTATATATACCCCAACCAAAGCCACAAGATTGGAAAGTAAGTCGGATAAATAATGCGCCCTGTCACCTTTTGTAGCAATAGAGCCCGTTTGTTTTAATGCCCATGTTTGAAAAACTATAAGCGCACTTGTAAGGATTATTGATATAAGCATAACCCCAATTGCTGAGCCTACAAGCTCAATAGGTTTTGGGTGCAATAATCTATCAAAAGAATTAAGTCCTATTAGAACGCAAGAAACCCCAACCAAACCGGCTTGGAATACGCCTGCCAAGGCTTCGGCTTTGCCGTGTCCGTGCCTATGTTCTTTATCGGGAGGGGTTTGTGCGTAATTTACCGACAAAAGAGTTACAAAGCTTGCGATTAAATCAAGCGCACTATCGGCAAGTGAGGCCATAACCGCACTTGAATTAGATGCAAAGGCTACAATTGCTTTAATTACCACTAAAACAAATGCCACAGATACAGAGGCAATAGACGAAAGAATCGTGATATTTATACCTCTAAGGAGAGTTTTACTGGGTTTTTTGGGCTCTAAATCGTCTGATTGCAGCAAAATATGATTCCTTAGAATTGACTTTTGTTCAAATGATAAGTAGCAGCAATCCTTCAATTTTCAAAGTGGCATTTAGCTGCTAAACAGGAGTTACACCCGTGAAACGGACTTATCAACCATCTAAACTTGTTCGCGCTCGTCGTCATGGCTTTCGCGCTCGTATGGCAACTCGTGGCGGTCAAGCCGTTCTTGCGCGTCGTCGTGCAAAAGGGCGTAAGCGTCTAAGCGCTTAATATACTGCTATATCGGGGGAAAATGTGATTACTCCGATTCTTAGCGGTCTTAAAAAAAGACCAGAGTTTCTTTTTGTCGCCCAAGGGAAAAAAGCCAGTGGGCGATTTTTGTCGTTACAAGCAAGGAAACTTGAAAGCTGCGATGAAATAAAATTTGGGATTACCGCTTCTAAGAAAACTGGTAATGCCGTAAAAAGAAACCGTGCAAAGAGAAGAATAAGGGTAGCTTTAAAACAATTGCTACCTATATTGGGTAAACAAGGTTTTGCTTATGTCGCAATTGCAAGGCCAATAACTACCGAAGTAAAATTCCAAGATTTATTACAAGATCTAGGGATTTTAATTAAAAAATTATCAAACGAACCAAAAAAGCCGAATACTGAACTGGGTTAAAAATGCAACCAAATCAACAGCAACCAGATACTAAGAATTTTATTTTTGCCATGGTGCTTTCGCTTGCCATGCTATTTGCTTACCAATATTTTTGGTTAGAGCCACAAGCAAAATTAAAAAAAGCTGAGGCTGTTAAGGTTGAAACCATTCAAAAAGAAGCGGCAAAAGGTTCTATTCCTGCGGCGGCAATGCTTGCGTCCATGCCACGTGACGAAGCTTTGAAAATGTCACCGCGCATTGAAGTTGAAAATGACTTTTTAAAAGGTTCGGTTTCTGTTTTTGGTGGTCGTCTTGATGATTTAAATTTACAAAAATATAAAGATACGATTGAAAAAACTTCAAATAATGTAACGCTTCTAAGCCCACAAGGTACAAAACAAGGTTATTATACTTTCTTTGGCTGGACGGGCGCAAATATCCCAAATCTTCCGGGTCCAAATACAGTTTGGAAACAAGTAGCGGGAACAAAACTTACGCCAAGCACGCCAATTACACTTGAATATGATAATGGTGCAGGGCTTAAATTCACTCGTAAAATTGAAATTGATAAAGAATATTTATTTACCTATACCGATAGCGTAACAAATTCAGGCACTACGCCAATAAGCATTCAATCTTATGGCGCAATTAGAAGATTTGCAAAACCTTTAACACCGCCTGATGGCGTAAATCATGAAGGAACGGTTTCAGTTCTTGAAGGCAAACTTAATCGCATTAAATATAAAGACCTTGAAAAAGGTAAAGGTGAAGCCGTAACCTCAAATGGTGGCTGGCTTGGATTTGCCGATAAATATTGGCTAGTAGCACTTATTCCAGATCAAAATGACACTATTTCAACTAATTTCAAAGCTGATAAAACTGATACTGGCTATGTTTATGAAACTTCATTCTTGGGTAAAACAGCAAATCTTGGTGCAGGGCAAACCATAAGCCACACAGAGCGTGTTTATGCCGGCGCAAAAGTAAGTGAAGACTTAGATAAATATGGTGCGGCTTTAAAATTACCGAATTTTGAAAATGCAATTGACTGGGGCAAGCTTTGGTTTATTTCACGCCCATTCCATGAAATGCTAATGTTCTTTTATAAGCATATTGGAAATATTGGCCTTGCGATGCTTGCAATTACGGTTGTGATTAAAATCATAACTTTCCCACTTGTATATCAATCATATAAAAGCTTTGCGAAAATGCGCGATCTTGGCCCTAAAATGAAGGAAATCCAAGACAAATTCGCTGATGATAAACAAAAGCAGCAACAAGAAATTTTGAAATTCTATCAAACCGAAAAAATTAATCCGGTTGCGGGCTGTATTCCAATGATTTTAACAATGCCAATTTTCTTGGCACTATTTAAAGTCCTTTCAATCAGTCTTGAATTAAGACATGCGCCATTTTATGGTTGGATTCCCGATTTATCGGCAAAAGACCCTACAAGCTTCTTGAATCTATTTGGATTGATTCCGTTTGATCCTATGGCAATTCCTGTGATTGGCGGCTTCTTTGCAATTGGTGCATGGCCATTATTATATGGTGTTTCAATGTGGTTATTGCAAAAAATGCAACCAACCGCCACTGATGCAATGCAAGCGAAAATTTTTGCACTTATGCCTTGGTTATTCGCGATTTTATTTGCGTCATTCTCATCTGGTCTTGTGATTTACTATACTTGGTCAAACCTTCTTACAATTGTTCAGCAATATATAATTGCTAAGCGCTCTGGAAGCTCTAATCCAATAGATGAGTTTTTTGCAAAGCTTGGCAAGAAAGCATAAAATGGATACGCAGACCGAAATAGATAAAGCGTTTTTACGCCTTAATCCGACATTTATTTGGTCTGCTGCCACTAATAATGACTTGCCGCCAATGGATACAATGGAAATTGCCTTTGCGGGGCGATCTAATGTTGGCAAATCAAGCCTTGTAAATGCCATTCTTAATCGCAAAGGTCTTGCGCGCGCTTCTTCTGAACCAGGAAGAACGCGCTCTATGATTTTCTTTTCTATGAAAGATAAAGAAGAGCAGGAAATTTTCAGAATTGTGGATTTGCCAGGATATGGCTATGCCAAAGCGTCAAAAAGCGAAATCAAAAGATGGACAGATGCAACACGCGCATTCTTAAAAGGTCGCGCGGTTTTAAAAAGAGTTTTTGTTCTTATTGATGGTCGTCATGGCATAAAAGATAGCGATATTGATGTCTTAAAAGAACTTGATGGTGCGGCGGTTTCATATCAAATTATTCTTACAAAAATTGATAAAGTAAGAAAATCTGATTATGATGCGCTTATAAATTCCACAAAAGAAAAAATCATTAAGCGCCCTGCGGCGCATCCAGAAATACTTGCGGTTTCTTCTTTTGAAAATCTGGGCTTAAGTGAACTAAGACAAGAAATATTTAGATTACTTGAAAACTAAAGAATACTGCATTTAAATGAAAAAAAATTCATATTAAGTGCAGTAAATCAAGCTTTGGACTTGCATTATGGTATTTGTTTCCCATATTCCCCTTGAAAATAAGGGTATTCGAGAAACTGATTTGAAATAAATTAATTTCTCAAAACTAGGTGCTTTGCCGCAATAAAAGGTCAAAGCAAAATTTAACTAGGGCACAGCCCAAAATTAAAAACACACCCATTGGCCTTAGGGCAATGGCTTGAAAGGAAAAGATTAGGATGAGCAAAATCATCGGTATTGATTTGGGAACAACCAATTCTTGCGTTGCTATTATGGACGGCAAGAATGCTAAAGTAATTGAAAACTCTGAAGGCGCGCGCACTACCCCATCTGTAGTTGCTTTCTCTGCTGACGGCGATCGTCAGATTGGTCAACCTGCACGTCGTCAGGCCGTTACTAATCCAGAGCAAACATTCTTTGCAATCAAACGTTTGATTGGTCGTAATTTTACTGACCCAATGGTTGAAAAAGACAAAAAACTTGTGCCATATCAAATCGTAAAAGGTCCATCAGGTGATGCATGGGTTAAAGGCCGTGATAGAGATTATTCTCCGGCTGAAATTTCTGCAATGACTTTGACTAAAATGAAAGAAACTGCGGAAAGCTATTTGGGCGAAACCGTAACACAGGCCGTTATTACGGTTCCTGCTTATTTCAATGATGCACAACGCCAAGCAACCAAAGACGCAGGTAAAATTGCAGGTCTTGAAGTATTAAGAATTATCAATGAGCCAACAGCAGCCGCACTTGCCTATGGTCTTGATAAAGGCGGCAATCGCACAATTGCGGTTTATGACCTTGGCGGCGGTACTTTCGACGTTTCAATTCTTGAAATTGGCGATGGCGTATTTGAAGTTCGTTCAACAAATGGTGATACATTCCTTGGCGGTGAAGACTTTGACATGCGCATTGTTGATTATTTGGCCGAAGAATTCAAAAAAGACAAAGGCATTGACCTTCGTAATGATAAATTAGCATTACAACGTCTTAGAGAAGAAGCCGAAAAAGCGAAAAAAGAGCTTTCTACAACTTCAACTTATGAAGTAAACCTTCCGTTCATCACAATGGACGCTTCTGGCCCACTTCATTTAAATCTAAAACTTACTCGCTCTAAGCTTGAAGCTTTGGTTGATGATTTAATCACAAGAACAATACAACCATGTAAAGCGGCATTAAAAGACGCTGGCTTAAACCCTGCTGATATTGATGAAGTTGTATTGGTTGGCGGTATGACCCGTATGCCAAAAGTTCAAGATGCAGTTAAAGCATTCTTTGGTAAAGAGCCTCACAAAGGCGTGAACCCTGACGAAGTTGTGGCACTTGGTGCGGCAATTCAAGCGGGCGTTCTTCAAGGTGATGTGAAAGACGTTCTTCTTCTTGACGTTACTCCATTATCTTTAGGTATTGAAACTCTGGGCGGCGTATTCACTCGCTTAATCGAGAGAAACACAACTATCCCTACTAAAAAATCACAAACCTTCTCTACGGCTGATGATAACCAATCTGCGGTTACTATTCGCGTATTCCAAGGTGAGCGTGACATGGCGGCGGATAATAAAATCCTTGGCCAGTTTGACTTGCTTGGAATTCCACCTGCTCCGCGCGGCGTTCCACAAATCGAAGTTACTTTTGATATTGATGCCAATGGTATCGTTTCAGTAAGTGCCAAAGATAAAGCAACCAATAAAGAGCAATCAATTCGCATCCAAGCGAATGGTGGTCTTTCTGATGACGATATCGAACAAATGATTAAAGATGCCGAAGCCAATGCCGAAGCCGACAAAAAACGTCGCGAAGAAGCAGAAGCGAAAAATGGCGCTGAATCGGCTATTCACAATGTTGAAAAACAACTTGGTGAATATGGCTCTAAGCTTGAAGATGGTGATAAAGCTAATATTGAAACCGCAATACAGACTGCAAAAGATGCGGTTGCAGGCGGCGATCCTGAAGCTATGAAATCTTCAACTGAGGCTCTTATGCAAGCGGCAATGAAAATTGGCGAAGTAATGTATAAAGAGCAACAAGCCGCAGAAGAAGCTGCCGCTCATGGTGATGCTGCTAAAGATGCAAAAGCTGATGGCGAAGATATTGTTGACGCTGAATTCGAAGACATCGACGGCGACAAAAAATAATAACTAAATCAAAACTGTCACCCCGCACATGATGCGGGGTCATGGTTATAATGCCAAAGATACCCGATAAATCCTCTGGATTTTCGGGTATGACAGTATAAGGTAAACTCAATGAGCGAAGATTATTATACTCTTTTAGGCGTTGCGCGTGATGCAGATGATGCACAGCTTAAATCTGCTTTCCGCAAAGCTGCGATGAAATATCACCCCGATAAAAACCCAGGGGATGAAACCGCAGAAGCAAAATTCAAAGAAATAAACGAAGCCTATTCGGTTTTATCTGATGCGCAAAAACGCGCAGCCTATGATAGATATGGTCATGCTGGCGTAAATAATAATGGCATGGGCGGCGGCGGCTTCTCTGGTGATGCTTCTGATATATTCTCTGAAATGTTTGGTGACATTTTTGGCGATGTATTTGGTGGTGGCGGCCAAAGAAGAAGAAATGGTCCTGCGCGCGGTGCCGATTTGCGTATGGATTATGAAATCACGCTTGAAGAGGCTTTTAAAGGTGTCGAGGCGGAAATTAATGTTCCAACCGAAGAAACTTGCGAAGCTTGTGATGGCACGGGCGCAGAGCCGCCAACAAAACCTGAAACTTGCCCTACTTGCGGTGGCGCAGGCCAAGTAAGAGTGCAAAATGGCTTCTTTATGATGACGCGTACTTGCCATCATTGTAATGGCAGTGGTCAGATTATTGCCCATAAATGTAAAAAATGTAAAGGCAAAGGCGCGATTGAAACCAATCGCAAGCTTTCGGTTTCTATTCCTGCGGGCGTGGAAAACGGCACACGCATAAGGCTTTCGGGTGAAGGTCAACGCGGCGCTCGCGGTGGTCCAAAAGGTGATTTATATTTATTCCTTGGCATTAAAAAGCATAGTCTTTTTGAACGCGAAGGCCGCGACCTTTATATAAGAATTCCAATTCCTATGACCAAGGCGGCTTTGGGCGGCAAGATCGAAGTGCCAACCATTGATGGCGGAAAATCTGATATTGATGTCCCTGAAGGCTCTCAGACTGGTAAAACCATTAAATTACGCGCACAGGGCATGACGCAATTAAAATCTGCACTCCGCGGTGATATGCATATTGAATTATTTGTGGAAACCCCGCGTAAGCTTACGGCAAAACAAAGGCAATTATTAGAGGAATTCCATAAGGATTGCTGTGATGATAGCCACCCAGAGCAAAAAGGCTTTTTTGAAAAAGCCAAAAGCTTTTGGAAGAAATAAATAATTTAAGGGTGGCATTGCCACCCTTTTTTATTTTCCCACTATTAATTTTAAAAATGCTATTTATAATAAATTCAAGGCTAAGGTTACACAAAGGCAAATCATGAAAAAACTTCTTCTTATTTCCATTTCAAGTCTTTTATTTTTAAGTTTTGCAGCATGTGAAACCAACAAGAATATTGAACCAGCTAAGGAATTGAAAATCGTAAAAACCATTGATGGTTTTAAAACCCCTGAGAGTGTCGCAATAGCAAATGGCAAGGCCTTAGTTTCAAATATTGGTGAAAAGCTTGAGCCAATGACACTTGATAATGACGGCTTTATTTCAATTGTTAATCTTGATGGAACTATTGAAGAATTAAAGGCTTTTACAGGGCTTGATGCACCAAAAGGCGTAATTGTTTATAAAAATAATGTTTATACCGCCGATATTAATCGAATTATTGGCTTTAATATTAAAACTAAACAAAAAACCTTCGAAGCCAAACTAGAAGGACAATTATTATTCAATGACTTATTACCTGATAATATGGGTAATTTAATCATTTCTGATACCGCCGGAAGCTCTATTTATAAGCTTAATCTTGAGACCAAAGAATTTACCAAGCTTGCTTCTGACGTATTGGGGGCAAACGGAATATTTTTAAAAGGCGAAAAATTGACAATCGCGGGAATGGGCGCGGATTTTTCGGGAGGCTATATGTATGAAATGAATTTACAAGATAATTCATTTAAAAAGTCTGAAAATTGCGCCGATTGTTTTGGACGTTATGATGGCATAGACACATATAAAAATAATAGCTTTATTGTTTCCGATTGGGGAAGTGATGAAGCAAAAGGCGCAAACATGCTTTTGATTGCAAAAGATAAAACTTCAAAACTTTATTTTAATACAAAGCTAACAGGACCTGGGGATTTTGTTTATAATAAAGCAAAAGATGAATTATGGATTCCTTCATTATTGCAAAATCAAGTTATTATTGCGCAATAATTAGGCTTTAAACTTTAAGAGAACAAAATGAAACCAATTTTATATATAGGACCACGTAATTATTCATCATGGTCAATGC
>CAYUCW010000066.1:0-9986 GCA_964443435.1 uncultured Caulobacteraceae bacterium
AATATCATCCAAATTTATGCTGCGGCGTTTGAGGGCTTCTTTTAATAATATTTCGATTTGCGCATTCGAAGAGCGTAAATCATCGGCCGCAAGCCTTTCTACCGCCGCCATAACCTTGGGGTTTATACGTAATAGAAAGGCTTTTTTGGCTTTTTTTTCCAACACAAACTCTTAATAAATAGAACCAGTATTTAACACGGGGTGCGCATCCTTATCCGAACATAAAACCACAAGCAGGTTGGAAACCATTTGCGCCTTACGCTCATCATCAAGATGAATAATATCATGCTCTGATAATTGTGTTAGGGCTTGTTCAACCATGCCAACCGCACCGGCAACAATAAGTTTACGTGCCGATAATATGGCTTGGGCTTGTTGACGTTTCAACATCACACCTGCAATTTCTTGGGCATAAGCAAGGTGGGAAATACGTGCTTCATCTACAATCATACCGCCGATTTTTAAACGCTCATTAAGTCTTGTGCCAAGTAATTGCGCAACTTCTTCGGCATGGCCGCGAAGGGTCAAGTCGCCTTCATTGGCATGATCATAAGAATAATGGGCGGCAATATCACGAAGTGCGGTATCAATCTCAATCTTTGAAAAGCTTTCATAATTATCAATATCAAATAATGCTTTTGCGCTATCGGTTACACGCCAAACCACATTCGCGGCAATTTCAATTGGGTTACCATCCTTGTCATTAACCTTAAGCGTGTCCGAAGTAATATTGCGAACGCGCATTGATATTTTTTTACGGCTTATCCAAGGCAATACCCATCTTAAGCCATTTGCCCTGTCTGTCCCAAGATACTTGCCAAAAAGTGTAAGCGCTACCGCTTCATTTGGCTGTACTGAATAAAGCCCCACCATAAGGAAAATACTTAAAGGGCACACTATTATGCTTGTAAGAATTGCAGCGCCGCTTCGATTAAATATTCCCATAAAAAACATAATTACAGAGCCGAATAAAATTAATAGTAAAATCAAGAATAGTACTACGCCATTACTCGAAGACCCCTTAGTTTCAGTTGAGTTTAATAATTCTTGCATCTTGTTATATCCTTTTACGAATTGATATAAATATGATATCACTTTTATATCACGAGTCAAGCGCAATACGTTTATTATATAATTTGTATGAAGTTTAATTTGAATTTAGGCTTAAATAAATTTTTTCCTAAGCCAAGCGCGTACTGGCTCATCCCAATATTTATAGGCAATCCAGCCAAGATAAATAATTATTGGGGTAATGAAAATTGCAACAAGAGTTGCCGGTAAACCATGTGGCTTAGTATATAAAACATAAGAGGCATAAAGACCCATAATCGGGAAATGTATGGCATATAATGGATATGAAAGCTTACCTATGGTATTGGCAAAATTCCTAAAAATACCATTTTTGAAATGTGCGCCACATAAAATCATAAGCGGGAATAATATTATGATAATTGCGGCATCATAAAGCCCATTTATACCAATGGTTTCGTATCGTAAAAATCTTGGTGCGGCAAAAGATAATAATAATAAAAATGAAAGCGTAATAAATCCAAGCTTTGGTAATTTCACATAATCTTTAATTCTAAAAAGCAAAAGCCCCATAAGGAATGAAAAACTAAGCCTTATAGGTGCTACCCAAAGAGTTTTGAAACTATAGCCAGTATTAAGCGTATTATACCAATGTCCGGCCTGTAATAATGCGAGACCTGAAATAACTACTAAGAATAAGAGCATTGCATTATTAAGTCGTCTTAAAATTACGGCATAGAAAAAATTGGCAATATATTCTTGTAATAATGTCCAATGCGGGCTGTTTAGTGAATGGGTAAGATTGGCGCGGCCATTAAGTGTATCAGAAGGCATTAAAAACATTGCCGCAATAAAGCTTATGGCAACATCGCTAAATCCAGATGCGCCTTTTCTTGAATTCGCAAGGAATGGATCTAAAATATAGCATAATAAGCCGATAATCACCCCAAGAATTACCATGGGATGAAGTCTTATAATGCGCTGTTTAAGGAAACTTATTACATTAAGCTTGCCCCATCTTTCGTCATAGGCATAGGCAATTACAAAGCCAGAAAGGCAAAAGAAAAAATCAACCGCAAGGTATGAATGAATAATTGGATTATTTAAATGTCCGCCATTTGTAAAACGCATTTGGATAATATGGCCAACAACAACTAAAATTGCCGCAGTTCCGCGCAAGCCGTCGAGAATCTCATAATGCTGTTTTGTTTTTATTGTTTTAATATACGAACTGTCTTTCACTATAAGGCCTTAACATTCCCAATGAAAAAGTAAATACAGGTTCGATTATTATAATTTAATCAAAGTGACAATTGCCTAGCGGTCAATTATTAGCAGAAAGCGCATATTCCGGGGACTGAGCAATAATTTCATCATTAATCGCCATTGCATCATCAATTGCATTTAATAGATTTTCAAGCTGTATCGGCTTGGCGCAATGGGCATCGCCACCCGCTTCTAATTGCTCTTCAATTTGATGCTTCATAGCATTTGCCGATAATACTACAATCGGTGTTCTTTGACGTGAAATCTCGGTTTCATGATCACGAATAGCTTTCATGGCCTGCATACCGTCCCAAACAGGCATTTGAATATCCATAAGAATAATATCATAAGCTTTTTGCTGCCATAAATCATAGGCAATTTTACCATTTTCGGCAAATTCAACATTAAGACCAATTTGCCCTAAAAGAGTTTGTAATACTAAACGATTAGTTGGATTGTCTTCAGCAGCAAGAATTTGAAGTTGCCCTTCTTCAGCTGCCGCATCCGTTTCTAATTCTTCATTTGCAGAAGTATTCTTATTAATAAAATGACTATCGGCAGTTCTATTGGTTTCTGTTTCTACAGGGGCTTCCGTTGCAATTGTCGGAATCGAGAAACTAAAGCGCGAACCAACGCCAAGCGTGCTTTCAACTTGTACAATACCACCCATCGCCTCAATTAGACCGCGTGAAATTGCAAGGCCAAGACCAGTACCGCCATATACACGTGTAGTAGATGAATCAACCTGTGTGAATTTGCTAAATAGGCTTTCTAATTTGTCGTCTGGAATACCAATTCCTGTATCAACCACTGAAAATACAAGACGATTTTCATCTTGGTTATGAAGTTCAATAGTTACAGTACCTTCATTAGTAAATTTAATCGCGTTTGAAACGAAATTATTGATAATTTGGCTCAAGCGATTTGGGTCACCTAAATACCAGCCTTCGGCATTGCTTGAAATTACTGACTTTATAACAGTGTCATGAGATTTCGCCTTATCTTTGAATAATAAAACGGCATTTCTTACCATATCACTTGGTGACATTGGTATTGATTCAAGTTCAACTTTGCCTGCTTCAATCTTAGACATATCAAGAATATCATTAAGAATTGAAACTAATGCTTGGCCAGAACTTGTAATGACATCAAGCATTTTATTCTGCTTATCATCAAGATTAGTAACTTTTAACGCTTGGGCCATACCAAGAACGCCATTCATTGGGGTTCTTATCTCATGGCTCATGGTTGCTAGGAATTCAGATTTTGCTTGATTTGCTTTATCGGCTTCGATGCGTGCAACAGAGTTTCTTCTTAAGACTAATAATGCGCGCATTATTTGCCCGATTTCATCTTGTCTATTTTTATCATCTAAGTCTTGCGTATAATCACCGGCAACAACCGATTCCATATTACTAATAATATTTTTAATTGGGGTAATAACGCCTCTTTCAAGAAAGACAATAATTGTAAATAATGCACTTAAAAATAAGAAGAATGAAAAGGCAATAATTGTGAATTTTTCGGATTCAATATTTGAAAGTCTGGCTTTTAATTTATTTTCAACTAAATCAATATTATCTAATGTGACTTTATAAATTCTATGATTTGCCGCAGAATGTCTTGAATAAATATTATCCCTATTGGCGCGAATAAGTTTATTAATTGCGGTTTTAATATCATCACTATTAGATTTTATATTAATATAATTACTTACATCTTCATTGGAATTATGCGCAAAAATCGCGGCATCTTGATAAAAATTATTATAAGCTATTAATTGCCCAATTCTTCCTTCAAGTTCTTCGCTATTATTATTATTTAAAATAGAATTTTGTTTTTCAATGCCATAATTATTAACCGCATACATTAGGCTTGTAGATTGGCCAAATATAAGATTATTTAGACTATAAGTTTCTAGTTCGGGATCTAGAATTAAATTATAATCAATAGAAATTATTTCAGTCAGAGATTTAAGTTCGGCTTTAAAATCATCAAATACATAAGCATCGCTATTTGTGCTATTTAAAATTATTTGATAATTATTTTTGATAGCATTAATTTTTGAAGCAGTATTATACTTAAGCCCATGATTTTTATCGAATTCTTCAAAATATTTAAAAAACTCTTCGGCATTACGTCTTTCTAAGGGGGTTAAATCATTAGAATCAAGCCTTAGAAATTGATACTGAAGCATAAAAGCTTGCCTGGTTAAGTCAATTCCTAGCTTTTCAGCTTTTGTAAATTTAACGTCTTCTTCTAATTTTAAATATAAATTTGTACTTATATAAACAAGTGGGATTAAAAATAATGCGGCCGCTAACATCATTCTATGCGTGAATGATTTGCTCCAAAATTTCAAAAAATTAAAAGACATAAAAAAACCTCAATAGTATATAAGAAAAATTCAGTTAAAATAATCTAAATTCTTCTGCTATTGAGGTTTTTGATTTCTAAATAATAAGTTTAAAATTTTATTTTTTAAACATACCACCAAATTTATCTTTGAATCTTGAAACTCTACCGCCTCTATCAAGAGAAACGCTATTGCCACCAGTCCACGCAGGGTGAGAAACTGGATCAATATCAAGGTTTAAAGTTTTACCTTCACCGCCGATAGTAGATCTAGTTACAAAGCTAGTTCCATCAGTCATAGTTACGGTTATAAAATCATAATTAGGGTGAACATCGGCTTTCATGTCATATCCATCGAGCTGTGCCAAATAATGGCTAAAATAATAAGAAGCGCGCTATTACCTTATGAACATTATAAAGTCAAAGCTTTCGCTGTTTTTAATGCTATAATTTAAGCCTATATAAGTGTATTTGCCAGCAAAAGGTGTTGAAATGAAGCTTGGAAAACAAATATCTATCGCAATATCGCTTGTTTTGGCACTATGTTTTTTATGTTTTAGCTATTTATATGTTTCTGGGCTTTCAAGGCTAGGCGAGCTTTCAAGGATTTTCCCAAGGTTCGATGGGGTTTGTAAAGATATAAATACCGCTTATCCCGCCGAAGATTTATTAAATTTAAATGGCAAAATCTATTTTACCCAAAAGGGCGATAATGGTGGCATTGGAATACTTGACCCTCTAAGCAATAGTAAAAATTATTCCGAATATAAATTTAATGGCACAAGCCTTGGTAATTTTGATAATCTTATTTTTGCGGTTAATAAGCCAAAATCACAAATTGAAGTGTTTAATAGTGAATTAAAGCATTTAAAAACAATAAATTTAAATGGCTATAATATAAGCGATATCGTTCCAATTTCTGAGAATAGTTTTTATTTTACCGAAGATACAAAACTTAAATCTGGGCTTTTAGCCACTATAAATCTTATATTATTTAATAATGATAATTCGGGCGCATTATATTTTTATGATAATGGCAAGATTGAAAAACAAGCCACGGGATTAAAATATGCAAATTCAATTGCGCTTTCTAATGATAAATTAAAACTATATTTAAGCGCAACACTTGAGCAAGCTATATATATTTATAATCGCGCTTCAAATAATACACTCACGCTTAAGGAAAAAGTCGAAATTGGTACGGGACTTCATAATATTAATATTGATGAAGAAGACAGATTATGGATAGGCGCATATCCTAAAATACTGACTACAATATTATATAATGGGAAAAATAAAATTCCGCCAAGCCAAGTAATTATTCTTGAGCCTAAAAGAGAAGGCAATGGTGGCTTAATTGATCAAGTATATTTAATGCATGATAATTTTGGCGCGGCAACAAGCGCTATTAAAAATCAGAATAATTTATATATTGGCTCTGCGGTTGAAACCGAGCTAAGAGTTTGTGAATTGCCAAACATTTGGCACCAATCAAAGGCGCATCCAGCGTCTAAGCTTATAAATACTCAAAGAGATATAGAGCGTAAAGAAGCAATAAAGAAAGCCAGAGGATTCTAATTATAGATTAGTAAATCTTCTAAATACGCGTGCGCTAAGAAATCCTGCGCCCATTGCAATGCAAACACCCCAAAGCCCGTGCAGTATTTTATGATCTCTTGCAAATCGATAAATTGCACGTTCAATTCCAACCTTGGTCACTACAAATGTTGAAAAATGTGTATCAAGTGGGCGACCATTACGAAATACGAATACTTTAACCGAATAAAGCCCCGGTGCGGTCAAATCTGGCATATTTAAATCTGCTCTAAAAAGGCTATCTTGCATATATTTAACGCCTTTATCGGCTTTAACAAAAAGACCCTGACTAGATCTTTTGGCAATAAATGCATTTTTATAATGATTTTGCTCTGCACTTGAATAATCACCAATTATATTAAGCTGACTTATCGGGGTTATTCCATAAAGATTAAGAGTATCATTGGGCGCGATTTTTTCGATTGGTCTTGTGCTTGCAATGCCAAAAAATGTTGGCGCAGTTTCAAATTTTACTCGCTTAGAGCCAATCCATAAACCAAAAATCCTTGATTTTTCAGAAATCCAAGCCGGTCTATCTGGGCCACGAATAACAATAATCATATCGGTTTGCTGATTTTTTGGCATTTCAAGCGCACCAAACATAGTGACCTTTGTGCCATTAAAGCTTGAAGTTAATAAAACAGATTCTTCTATAAGAGCGGCGGCAAGCTTTGTTCTTTGGGCGCTGGCATTAAGCGGCAGCAAAAGCAAAATAATTAAAAATATAAGCTTTTTCATTATAAGCCGCCCCCCGCCGAAGACGCGCCAAATAAATCTTGCGGTTTAAAGAACATTTGCCCCATAAGGACTAGGGCAAGAATAATTATTATCGCCCCTAATAAAACTCTTAATTGCTCACCCTTTATACGTTTGCCAAAAAGGCTTCCAAATTGTGCCCCAATAACCGCACCAAATATAAGTATACCACTTAGGACTAAATCAAGGCCACCATTCGTACTGGCTTGGAGGAATGTCGTCATAGAGCTCATGACTAAGACTTGGAAAATAGAAGTACCAACCACAAGGCTTGGCGGCATATTAACAATATAAATCAAAGCAGGAATAAGTAAAAAGCCGCCACCAACACCCATAATGGCTGATAAAAACCCAATTATAAGACCGATTAAAATTGGCGGAATTACAGAAATATAAAGTTTAGAGCGCGGAAATTTAATTTTCCAAGGAAGCTTATAGCTCCAGGTTGAATGCCTAGAATGCTTTGCCGCAAGTGGCTTATTTTTCCTAAAAATGCTTGCAAGCGATTCTCTTAAAAGGCTATAGCCAACATAAGATAATAAGATAACATAGGCAATATGAATTACGGATTCAGCCGCGCCAAGAGTTTGTAAAATTTTAAACGCGCCGGTTCCAAAGCCAACACCAATAACCCCTGCTATTGAAACCAATAAAGCCATACGTAAATCAAAGGCCTTGCGCTCTAATTGTGGGATAAATCCAGACATAGAAGCGGCAACCGAAACATTCGCCCCAGATACAATAGCAATATTAGCAGGAATTCCACAAAGCAATAATAATGGCGTAAGAAGAAAGCCGCCACCAATCCCAAACAGACCAGAAATACAGCCGATAAGCATGCCTATGCCTATCATTAAATAAGGATTTATTGCCATCTCTGCGATAGGCAAATATACTTCCATTATTCTCCCCTCTTTTGGTCAAACTTAACTTAAATGCAATTCGCGGCTTTAAACAATATTATTTTGTTAAAAATAAGGTGTTTTGTCTAAAAATGTCTGTAAATTATTGCCATAAATTATTAAAATATCATATTTTGATTTTAAGAGAAAAATATGATTGATTTAATTGTACTAATCTAATTATTATGATTAAAATAAATGCATTGTAAAAGGGCAAATAATGAATAATTCAATTTTAATCGGTGGCGGTGGCGAGCCAATTGCACCAATAAGCTTAAACCTTAAACGTGCTAACCGTCATGGTTTGGTTGCGGGGGCTACGGGTACTGGTAAAACTGTAACTTTACAGGTTTTGGCGGAAGGCTTTGCTAAAGCAGGTGTTCCAGTTTTTGCGGCCGATGTTAAAGGTGACTTATCTGGCTGCTCACAAGTTTGGGAACCTTCAGAGCCGTTTAAGGCGCGCGCCCAAAAAATTGGCATGATGGATTATCGCTCCGAAGCTGCGCCCGTTGTATTTTGGGATTTATATGGCAAATCTGGTCACCCAATAAGAACCACAATTTCGGAAATGGGCCCAACGCTTCTCGCCCGTCTTATGGATGTAACCGATGCACAATCGGGCGCATTGACCATTGCCTTTAAAATGGCGGATGATGAAGGTCTTTTGCTTCTTGATATGAAAGACCTAAAAGCCATTTTTGATTATATGGCCGAAAATACAGAAACGGTTTCAAAAAATTATGGCCTTGTAACTAAGCAAGCAATTGCGGTTTTACAAAGAAAAATCCTTGAACTTGAATCTGCTGGCGCAGACCAGTTTTTTGGTGAAACCGCGCTTGATGTGAATGATTTTATGCGCACTGATTTATCGGGTCGTGGCATTATAAATATTCTTGATGGCTCTAAACTTATGTCATCGCCAACTCTATATTCAACATTCTTGCTTTATTTATTAAGTGAATTATTTGAGATTTTACCCGAAGTTGGTGATCCTGAAAAGCCAAAACTTGTATTCTTTTTTGACGAAGCCCATTTATTATTTAAAGATGCGCCAAAGGCATTATTGACGACAATTGAACAAGTTGTCCGTCTTATTCGCTCAAAAGGGGTTGGTATTTATTTTGTAACCCAAAACCCGCAAGACATTCCAGAAAGTGTGCTTGCGCAATTGGGCAATAGAATACAGCATGCGCTTCGTGCCTATACGCCTTCAGAAATGAAAGCTGTGAAAATTGCGGCTGAATCTTTCCGCGCAAATCCTAATTTTGATACAGAGTCTATAATTGGTGAACTTGGCGTTGGCGAAGCCCTTGTTTCAACACTTGATGAAAAAGGTGTCCCAACAATTGTTGAGCGCACTTTTATAAGACCGCCTTATTCAAAAGTCGGCCCTGCTTTACCAGAAGATAGAGCAAGGGTGATTTCAAATAGCCCGATAGGCACAAAATACAATAATATTCTTGATAGAGAATCGGCGTTTGAAATTCTTTCAAAGAAAGAAGCAGAACTTGAAGCCGCTCAGGCAAAGGTTCAAGCAGAGAAAATCGCCGAAGAAAAAAGAGAAGATTCGCCAATGGGTGGCGTGCTTGGAAGTATTCTTGGCACCGGAAGTTCAAGACGCGGAAGACGTGGCGATTCAATATTAGAGGCAACTGCAAAATCAATGGCGCGCCAAGCGGGAAATACTCTTGTGCGTTCCCTTGTCAGAGGTATTTTAGGAAGTTTAAAGAAATAAATGCAAAGCCATTTGGAATTTTATATTAATGGGGAATGGGTCAAACCAAATAACGCCATAAAGCATGCAATTATAAATCCTGCGACGGAGGAAGAAATTGCCGAAATTTCACTTGGTAATGCAATTGACGTTGATAATGCGGTGGCCGCCGCCAAAGCCGCGTTTGAAACTTATTCTTTGACTTCGCGTGAATATCGTATTGCGCTTTTTGAAAAAATTATCGCCATTTATACTAATAGGCTTGATGAAATGGCGGAGGCTATTTCAATTGAAATGGGTGCGCCATTATGGAAAGCAAAGCGTGCGCAAGCGCCTTCGGGTATGGCGCATTTTATGGAAGCTTTGAA
>CAYUCW010000067.1:0-9834 GCA_964443435.1 uncultured Caulobacteraceae bacterium
ACAATAGACATGAGAACTCCTAATAAAAATATCTAAATAAATAATCTAAAATTAATTTGACTCTAATCCCACCAAATTGACCAAAAATTAGAATTCATTAGTGCATAAGCAAGATTTGCTTTAGTATCAAAACCTTGATCCAGAATATCTGGACAATAATAATAAAGTTCATCTGCTAATTTAAATGCACTTTTTTTATCTTTTGGACGGTTTTTAATTTTAAGCTCAAGGGTGTCGCTTAAACTAATGACTTCTGCCCCATAAAGATCATGCCATTTTTTTAAAGCCGCTACATGGTATTTTGCTGGTGGGCATGCATTCCAATTGCCCCAATTTAAATATGCAGGTGCTTCCCAACCATTTTTAGTTGGCAAAAGAACGATACTCACTTTTTCATAAAATTTATTTGAAATAATATTTTTATCAATTGTTATCCCATCTTCAAAACTAATATTTTCTGTTGGCCATTTTCCTTTAGGAGCATCAAGTTCGCCCAATGGCGTTATACCATCCCAGTTTTTCAGATCTTCAGGGAAATTTATTGAATTTGCTTCTGATACAATTGATTTAGTAGTTGAAGTAGAATTATCGAAATTTATAAAAGTGCCATTTGAATACATTTCAGGTTCAAAAGCCACTAAAATTTCGTATGCATCTCTTTCATCTCCCAATATTATAGGCCAGTGTGTCCCAATATTTTTTATTCTCTCCCACTCATAATAAGCATTTTTACCATCTACGATTAAAATCTCATATGGAAAATTAGCTAGTATTTTATTTTTATATTCTACATTGCTTTTAGCTTGCGCTTGTTTAAATTTTTCAAGATTATCTAACTCTTGAGCCTGAGTTGGGCTCGAAATGCCAAATAATGGAAGTGAAGCAATTGATTTTATTAAAAGTCTTTTAGTAATATAAGTCATAGTACAACCTACAATAACTTAATATAAAATTCAATTTTTATTTTTTAAATATAAATTTAAAATATTAAATTCTATTACTTAGCCTTAGTTTTTAATATTTTGACTATTAAAGTAATTAAGCTAAAGAAATGATTTTTGTGCACAAAACCCCTTCACATTGTGAACAAATTATTCTAAGGACATAGGCTTCTGACTGATTCAGGATGAACATGACTCATGCTATATTCGCATGGGTCGTTTTTTGTCTTTTGTTTAAGTGGCCAAGATTGGGTTCAGTCGCCCGGAATTGCCGCATATTACCATCACTATATATGTATGCAATGCTGTAATTTCAGCAAAAAATAAGGAAAACTCGATGACGTTGTCGTTCACTGGCAAAAAGCGTATTCGTAAGTCTTTCGGTAAGATTCACGAAACTGTGACAATGCCGAACTTGATCGAAGTTCAAAAATCTTCATATGATCAATTCTTACAAATGAATGTTCAAAGTAATGCCCGCCGTGAAGAAGGTATCGAAGCCGTTTTTAAAAGCGTGTTTCCGATTAAAGATTCACAAAATCGCGCTACTTTGGAATATGTATCTTATGAGTTTGAAAAGCCAAAATTCGACGTTGAGGAATGTATCCGTCGCGATTTGACTTATTCTGCACCTTTGAAAGTAAAATTACGCCTTGTAACTTTTGAAATCGACCCAGATGGTGGGGAACTAGCGGTTCATCTTGTAAAAGACATTAAAGAGCAAGACGTTTATATGGGTGAAATCCCATTAATGACCGATAAAGGCACTTTCATCGTTAATGGTACAGAGCGCGTTATCGTATCGCAAATGCACCGTTCTCCTGGTGTTTTCTTTGACCATGATAAAGGTAAAACCCATTCTTCTGGTAAATTATTATTCGCTGCGCGTGTAATTCCTTACCGTGGTTCTTGGCTAGATTTTGAATTCGACGCTAAAGATATTATCAATGTTCGTATCGACCGTAAGCGTAAATTACCTTCGACCTCATTATTATACGCTTTGGGTATGGATTCAGAAGAAATTCTTTCGACTTTCTATAATTCAATCACTTATCGTAAGCTTGAAAATGGTTGGGCTAAACCTTTCAATGCTGCTGATTGGCGCGGTGTAAAACCTAATTTCGATCTTATTAATGCGGCTAATGGTGAAGTTATCGCTGAGGCGCAAAAGAAAATTTCTGCGCGCGCGGCTAATAAGCTTGCTGAAGATGGCGTTAAAGAGCTTTTGGTTGCTGATGATGAAGTTATCGGTAAATTCGCGGCTTATGACCATGTTAATCCTGAAACTGGTGAAATCTTTATCGAAGCTGGTGAAGAATTTAGCCATGTAACAATAGTTGATATGAAAAACGCGGGCGTAGATGAGCTTGATATTCTTGATATCGACGGTCAAAATACTGGCCCTTGGATAAGAAACACGCTTTCAACCGATAAAAATGATAGCAAAGATGGTGCGCTTACTGATATTTATCGTGTTATGCGCCCAGGTGAGCCACCAACCCCTGAAACTGCTAGCGCAATGTTTAATTCTCTATTCTTTGAAAAAGATAGATATGACTTATCAAACGTTGGCCGCGTGAAAATGAATTCACGCCTTGGTCTTGAGTGTGATGATGAAGTGCGCGTACTTCGTAAAGAAGATATTGTGCAAATCCTAAAAGTTCTTCATGACTTACGTGATGGTAAAGGTGAGATTGACGATATCGATAATCTTGGCAACCGCCGCGTTCGTTCAGTTGGTGAATTGATGGAAAATCAATATCGTCTTGGCTTATTACGTATGGAACGTACAATTAAAGAGCGTATGTCTTCAATTGAAATCTATACAGTAATGCCAAATGACTTGATTAACTCTAAGCCAGTTACTGCATCAGTTCGTGAATTCTTTGGTTCATCACAGCTTTCTCAATTTATGGACCAAACAAATCCATTATCTGAAATCACTCACAAGCGTCGTTTATCGGCATTAGGCCCTGGTGGTCTAACTCGTGAGCGCGCAGGTTTTGAGGTTCGTGACGTTCACATTACTCACTATGGTCGTATTTGCCCAATTGAGACTCCAGAGGGTCCAAATATTGGTCTTATCAACTCACTTGCTACATTTGCGCGTGTAAATAAATATGGCTTTATCGAAAGCCCTTACCGCAAAGTTGTAGAAGGTCAGTTGCAGCCAGATGTTATCTATCTTTCTGCTATGGATGAAGCAAGACACACTATTGCACAGGCAAATACTAAGCTTGACGCAAATGGTAATCTAACTGATGATATCGTTGAAGCGCGTCAAGCGGGTGAGGCGACTATGGCTCATAAGGGCGATATCGACCTTATGGACGTATCTCCTAAACAGGTTGTTTCGGTTGCTGCGGCACTTATTCCATTCCTTGAAAACGATGACGCAAACCGCGCACTAATGGGTTCAAACATGCAACGTCAGGCCGTTCCTTTGGTTCGCGCTGAAGCGCCGTTTGTTGGTACTGGTATGGAAGCAGTTGTGGCACGTGATTCAGGTGCTACTATTGTTGCCCGTCGTACAGGTATAGTTGAGCAAATCGACGGTACACGTATCGTTATTCGTGCAACTGAAGAGCAAGACCCTACTAAACCGGGTGTAGATATTTATCGAATGATGAAATTCCAACGCTCTAACCAAAATACTTGTATCAACCAGCGTCCAATTGTTCGCGTAGGCGATATTGTAAAAGCTGGTGATATTGTTGCGGATGGTCCTTCAACTGATTTAGGTGAATTGGCTCTTGGTCGTAACGTTCTTGTGGCATTCATGCCTTGGAATGGTTATAATTTCGAGGATTCTATCCTAATTTCAGAGCGTATTGTTCGTGATGACGTATTCACTTCTATCCATTTGGAAGAATTTGAAGTTTCAGCACGTGACACTAAGCTTGGCCCTGAAGAAATCACTCGTGATATTCCAAACGTTGGTGAAGAAGCACTTCGTAATCTTGACGAAGCTGGTATCGTTGCTATCGGTGCGGAAGTTAATCCTGGTGATATTCTTGTTGGTAAAGTAACGCCAAAAGGCGAAACTCCGATGACACCAGAAGAAAAACTTCTTCGCGCAATTTTCGGCGAAAAAGCTTCTGATGTTCGTGATACTTCTATGAAAGTTCCACCGGGTGTTTCTGGTACTGTTGTTGAAGTTCGCGTATTCAATCGCCATGGTGTTGAAAAAGATCAACGTGCTAAACAAATTGAACGCGAAGAAATTGATTATCTTGCAAAAGATAGAGATGATGAGCTTGCAATTCTTGAGCGCAATATCTTTGGTCGTATGCGTGAATTATTAGTTGGTAAAGAAGCTGTTTCTGGCCCTAAAGGCTTTAATGGCGGTGTTATTACTACTGATGCACTTAATCAGTTCTCTCGTGGTCAGTGGTGGCAGTTTGCACTTGCTGATGAAGCACTTATGTCAGAAGTTGAAGCTATTAAATCACGTTATGAATCTTCTAAACGTGAACTTGATAACCGCTTTGAAGACAAAGTTGAGAAAATCAAACAAGGTGATGATTTACTTCCAGGTGTTATGAAAGTTGTTAAAGTTTTCGTAGCAGTGAAAAGAAAATTACAACCAGGCGATAAAATGGCTGGTCGTCACGGAAACAAAGGTGTTATTTCTAGAATTGCACCAATTGAAGATATGCCGTTCCTTGCAGATGGTACTTATGTTGATATCGTGCTTAACCCACTGGGCGTTCCGTCACGTATGAACGTTGGGCAGATTTTGGAAACTCACTTAGGTTGGGCTTGCGCAGGTCTTGGTAAGCAAGTTGCAGAAGCATTAGAAGCTTATCAACGTGCTGGTCAAAAAGATCAATATATTGCTAAATTAAAAGATATTTATGGTGAAGATCAAGAATTACCGACTTCAGAATCTGAACTCGTAACTTTGGGTCAAAATCTTTCTAAAGGCGTTCCTATTGCTACTCCGGTATTTGATGGCGCTAAAGAGTCTGATATTCGTCATTATCTTCGTAAGACTGGTAATAATGAAAATGGTCAATCAACACTATTTGATGGCCGTACTGGTGAAGCATTCAGCCGTGATGTAACTGTTGGTTATATTTATATGCTTAAATTGCACCACCTTGTTGATGATAAAATCCACGCTCGTTCGATTGGTCCTTATTCACTTGTTACGCAACAACCACTTGGTGGTAAGGCGCAATTTGGTGGCCAAAGATTCGGTGAGATGGAGGTTTGGGCGCTTGAAGCATATGGCGCAGCTTACACTCTTCAAGAGATGCTTACTGTTAAGTCAGATGACGTTGCAGGTCGTACTAAAGTCTATGAAGCCATCGCCCGTGGTGATGACAAATTCGACGCTGGTATCCCTGAGTCATTTAACGTTCTAGTAAAAGAGATGCGTTCTCTTGGTCTTAACGTAGAATTAGTAGAAGCACCTTTAGGTGAATTAGAAGAAGAAGCTTAATTATTGGGGCTTTTGCCCCAATATTCTGAATTATGGCTTATGCCACTCATTTTATTGCGATTTTTAATTGCTCAATTTAATTGCTCAAGGAGCTAAGGTTTATGAACCAACACGTGTCAAATAGATTTGGGGTACCAAGCGAATTACCACCACAATTTGATTCAATTCGCATTTCTTTATCTTCACCAGAACAGATCCTTGCTTGGTCTCATGGGGAAGTAAAAAAACCAGAAACTATCAATTATCGTACTTTTAAACCAGAACGTGATGGTCTTTTCTGTGCCCGTATTTTCGGACCTATGAAAGATTATGAATGTCTTTGCGGTAAATATAAACGTATTAAGCACAAAGGCTTAACTTGCGAAAAATGCGGTGTAGAAGTTACTCTTCAACGCGTACGTCGTGAAAGAATGGGCCATATTGAACTTGCGTCACCTGTTGCGCACATCTGGTTCTTAAAATCTTTACCAAGCCGTATCTCGCTTATGCTTGATATGACTTTAAAAGATATAGAGCGCGTTCTTTATTTCGAAAAATATATAGTTGTAGAGCCTGGCATAACTCCATTCACTGAAAGACAATTAATTGATGAGCATCAATTATTTGAAGCTCAAGAAGAATATGGTGATGATAGCTTCACAGTAGGTATTGGTGCCGAAGTTATTCGTCAGATGCTTAATGCAATTGATCTTGAAGAAACTGCTAAGAATCTTCGTGAAGAAATTGCGGCTTGTACTACTGAACTTAAGCCTAAGAAGCTTGCAAAGCGTCTTAAGCTAATTGAATCTTTCCATACTTCAGGCAATCGCCCTGAATGGATGGTAATGACTGTTATTCCGGTAATTCCACCTGAACTTCGTCCATTAGTTCCACTTGAAGGTGGTCGTTTTGCGACTTCGGATCTTAACGATTTATATCGTCGTGTAATTAACCGTAATAACCGTTTAAAACGTCTTTTAGATTTACGTTCTCCTGACATTATTATCCGCAATGAGAAGCGTATGCTTCAAGAAGCGGTTGACGCATTATTTGATAATGGTCGTCGTGGTCGCGTAATTACTGGTGCAAATAAACGTCCTCTTAAATCTTTGGCAGATATGCTTAAAGGTAAACAAGGTCGCTTCCGTCAGAATTTGCTTGGTAAACGTGTGGATTATTCTGGTCGTTCAGTTATTACAGTTGGACCAAATCTTAAACTACATGAGTGCGGACTTCCTAAGAAAATGGCTTTGGAATTATTCAAACCATTCATCTATCAACGTCTTGAAGCTAAAGGTTATTCGGCAACTGTAAAGCAAGCGAAAAAGCTAGTTGAGAAAGAAAAGCCTGAAGTTTGGGATATCTTAGATGAAGTAATCAGAGAGCATCCAATTCTTCTTAATCGTGCACCAACTCTTCACAGACTTGGTATCCAAGCGTTCGAGCCTAAGCTTATTGAAGGTAAAGCTATTCAGCTTCACCCACTAGTTTGTACTGCATTCAACGCGGATTTCGACGGTGACCAAATGGCGGTTCACGTTCCGTTATCTATTGAAGCGCAGCTTGAAGCACGTGTATTAATGATGTCTACAAACAACATTTTATCACCTGCTAACGGCAAACCAATTATTGAGCCTTCACAAGATATCGTTCTTGGTCTTTATAATATTTCAACCGTTATTGAAGGTGAGCCGGGCGAAAATCGTGCTTTCCGTGATATTGGTGAGATTGAAGCGGCATTAGACGCTAAACAAGTAACTGTTCATACTCGCGTTCGCGTAAGATGGCATGGTCTTGATGAAGAAGGTAATGATATTACACGTACTATTGAAACTACTCCTGGTCGTTTCATGGTTGTAGATTTATTACCTAAGCACCCAAAAATGCAGCCTGAAATCGTTTCTAATATTCTTACTAAGAAAGAAATAGCATTATTAATCGGTAAAGTTTACCGCTTCTGTGGCCAAAAAGCGACTGTAATATTCGCTGACCGTTTAATGCAACTTGGTTTCGCTAAAGCATTTAATGCAGGTATTTCATTCGGCATGGCTGATATGGTTGTTCCTGCATCTAAAGAAACTTTAGTACAAGCTGCACGTGATGAAGTTACAGAATATGAAACTCAATATGCGGATGGCCAAATCACTAAAGGTGAGAAATATAACAAGGTTGTTGACGTTTGGTCGAAATGTACTGACAAAGTAGCTGACGCTATGATGGAAGAAATTTCTAAACCAATCCCTGCACGTGATGGTATAGGTACACAGCTTAACTCTGTTTATATGATGGCTCACTCTGGTGCACGTGGTTCTAAAAACCAAATGAAACAATTGGGTGGTATGCGCGGCCTTATGGCTAAACCATCTGGTGAAATTATTGAGACTCCGATTATTTCTAACTTTAAAGAAGGTCTATCGGTTCTTGAATACTTCAACTCTACTCACGGTGCGCGTAAAGGTCTTGCCGATACAGCATTGAAAACTGCAAACTCTGGTTACTTAACTCGTCGTTTGGTTGACGTAGCTCAAGATTGTATCATTACAGAAGAAGATTGCGGAACATCTGCGGGTATTGAAATGCGCCCAGTAATCGAGGGTGCGGACGTTATCGTATCTCTTGATCAGCGTATTCTTGGTCGCGTACTTGCCGAAGATGTAATTGATCCTGAAACTCAGGAATTATTATATACTCGTGACACTTATTGTGATGAAGATATTGCGACTGCTATTGATAAAGCTGGTGTTCAGACTGTTAAAGTTCGTTCTCCACTTACTTGCGAAACTCGTAATGGTATTTGCGGTACTTGTTATGGTCGTGACCTTGCACGTAACACTCGTGCAAATCTTGGCGAAGCGGTTGGCGTTATTGCGGCGCAATCAATCGGTGAGCCGGGCACACAGCTTACAATGCGTACATTCCACATTGGTGGTGCAGCATCGGTTGTTAATAACTCTTCTATGGACGCTGGTGTTTCTGGTAAAATTAAATACCAAAACCCACTTACAATCACTCGTGAAAATGGTGATATTATTTGTATGGGTCGTTCAATGGCAATTATTGTTATTGATAATGATGGCAAAACTCGTCAATCACTTAAACTTCAATTCGGTTCACGTATTCGCGTTAAAGATGGTGAAAAAATTGAGCGTGGCGCACGTCTTGCTGATTGGGATCCGTATGCAACACCAATTATCACAGAGGTTTCTGGTACTGCGAAACTTGAAGACTTACTTGATGGTGTATCGGCTCGTGATGAACTTGACGAAAACACTGGTATTTCTTCAAAAGTAGTTATCGATTGGCGCGGCGGTTCTAAAGCTCATGCTGATTTACGCCCATCTATCGTAATTCTTGGTGAAGATGGTAATCCATTGACATTGGCAAGCGGTAAAGAAGCTAGATACTCACTTCCAATTGGTGCAACACTTTCAATTGTTGATGGTGCGAAGGTTTCAGGTGGTGATACTCTTGCAAGGGTTGCCGCAGGTGGTGTTACTTCTCGTGACATTACGGGTGGTCTTCCACGCGTTGCGGAATTGTTTGAAGCACGTCGTCCTAAAGACCATGCGATTATCGCAGAAGTTGATGGCCGCGTTGAGTTTGGTAAAGACTATAAAAACAAACGCCGTATTAAAATCGTTCCTGATGATGATACCATTGAGCCAATCGAATATATGATTCCAAAAGGTAAACACCTTCCGGTTCAAGATGGCGATTGGATTAAACGTGGTGAACATATCCTTGCTGGTAACCCAGCGCCACAAGATATTCTTGCGGTTCAAGGTATCGAAGCACTTGCGGAATACTTGGTTGAAGAAGTTCAAAAAGTTTACCGCTTACAAGGTGTTAGCATTAATGACAAACACATCGAAGTTATCGCACGTCAAATGCTTCAACGCGTTGAAGTAACTGATCCAGGTGATACTGATATGATTAAAGGTGACGCGATTGACGAAATCGACTTAATGGACGAAAATCGTCGTATGCGTGAACTTGGTCTTAAAGAAGCAACGGCTGCGCCAGTTCTTCTTGGTATTACTAAAGCATCGCTTCAAACACGTTCATTCATCTCTGCGGCATCATTCCAAGAAACTACACGCGTACTTACTGACGCTGCGGTTAATGGTAAATATGATATGCTTGATGGTCTTAAAGAGAACGTTATCGTTGGTCGCCTTATCCCTGCGGGTACTGGTGGTGCATTACGTCGCTTGAAAGCAATTGCTTCACACCAAGATGCGAATGCAATCACTCAAGAGCAGGGTGCAACTAGCGAAGAAGCATTGCCTGACGGTATTGGTGACGACTTTTAATTAATTCACACCAAAAATATCATTGCTTCGCAATAAAACCTTTTTGGCGTGGTTACAATATGAATGGAATTATATCGAGACGGCTCTAGGGTAATTCCATACTTTAAAGATTATGCCCCAAGTTAGCTTGGGGCATTTTTTATGGGATAATATT
>CAYUCW010000068.1:0-5786 GCA_964443435.1 uncultured Caulobacteraceae bacterium
ATTATCATCAGTAAGTAGCTTTTGATTAAAAGAGCGGTTTTTAGCCGCCCTTGCATCACTTGGCACGCCATTAAGATATTTATCGGTAAGCATGCCCTGCGCGAGTGGTGAGAATGCAATACAGCCCGTTCCCGTTTCATTTAGAGTATCTAATAAACCATCTTCAATCCAACGATTAATCATTGAATAGGATGGCTGATGAATTAAGAGCGGAACTTTATATTCATTTAAAATGGCGACACATTTTTTTGTAAGCTCTGGCGAATAAGAAGATATTCCAACATAAAGGGCTTTGCCTTGCTGATGAAGGCTTGCGAGTGCACCCATTGTTTCTTCAAGTGGGGTTTCAGGGTCAACGCGGTGTGAATAGAAAATATCTACATATTCAAGCCCCATACGTTTAAGGCTTTGATCACAAGAAGCAATTAAATATTTACGAGAGCCGCCAATGCCGCCATATGGCCCTGGCCACATATCCCATCCCGCCTTGCTAGAGATAATCATTTCATCTCTATGGGCTTTGAAATCAGTCGCCATCATCTTGCCGAAATTAGACTCCGCAGAGCCAAACGGAGGGCCATAATTATTGGCAAGGTCAAAATGGGTTATGCCATTATCAAAAGCGTGCCTTAGGATTGCACGGCCATTTTCATAAATATCAGTGTCACCAAAATTCTGCCAAAGACCAAGAGAAATTAGTGGTAATTTTAAACCATGCTTTCCACACCTACGATATTGCATAGTGTCATAGCGATTTGGGTTTGCTGTATAAGTCATAAAAATTCCTTTTTAGGAATCTATAGCAAAAAAGCAAATATAACCAAATAAAAAAATGGGCATTTTCATGCCCATTAATGTTTCTAGTTTTTAGCGTCGCTGGCCTTCGTTTTGAATAATGAGAATATAATCCCCGAAGCCAATATACCAATGGTTATTGAAAGCGATAATAATGGATCCATTTTACCAACTAAATGCGTCCAGAATATTTTACCACCAATGAATATTAATACTATTGATAGTGCATATTTTAAATATACGAACCTATGCATCATTGCCGATAGTGCAAAATACAAAGCCCTTAAACCAAGTATCGCAAAAATATTCGACGTATAAACAATATAAGGGTCGGTGGTTATCGCAAAAATCGCAGGAACACTATCAATAGCAAAAATAATATCGACAAATTCAACCATTATTAAAGCTAAGAAAAGCGGTGTTACATAATTAACCTTTGCGCCAGTTTTCTCATCGATTCTTTGCACAAAGAATTTATTACCTTCGATTTCGTCGGTAACATTCATTTTGCTTTTTAAGAATTTAATGATTTTACTATCGCCAATATCATTCATATGACCTGATGCGAAAAGCATTTTCACACCGGTTGCGATAAGGAATACGGCAAATATATAAAGCACCCAAGAGAAATGAGTAACAAGTCCTGCACCTAGTGCAATCATAATACCGCGTAATACAATCACGCCAAGAATACCCCAGAAAAGCACTCTATGTTGATATTTTTGCGGAATAGCAAAATAAGTAAAAATCATGCTGATAACAAAAATATTATCAAGCGCGAGAGTTTTTTCTACGAAGAAGCCCGTATAATAATTAATCGCATTAGATTTACCCATTTCATACCAGATAAATCCGCCGAAAATTAGCGCTATTACTATATAGAATGCACTCATATAAAGTGATTCTTTAACGCTTATTTCTTTTGATTTTTTATTAAGAACCCCAAGATCAAGCACAAGAAGTGTAATGACTACACCAATAAATAAAAGCCAAACCCAAGCAGGTTTTCCCATAAATTCATTTAAAAAGAAAGTTTCCATTATTAAAACTTCCTATATTTTGATTTTACATAAACAGGCTTCAGTTTTAAAAGCCCGACGCGTAACAATAAGAATTCAATTAATTTTTTCATTTATACCTCTATTTAATTTATAGGGGTATTCACAGACGCACTGGTTCCCCCCAGTGCGGTCCGACATCACATATATTTTAATAAGTATATATGCCAGAGGGGCCCGGCCCGCTTAAGTGTACATAATTACAAAAATTTTAGTTTCAAGGGCTTAGATGAAATTAACCGAATAAATTTTGTACATTGCCCGCTTTATCGACTCTAAAGCTAAATATATTACCTGCCAAAGGCTGTTCTGCAAATTTATCGTCAGGAATACCATCCGCGGCAGTAGTTGCATAAGCAGTTTTTAAATCAGGGCCACCAAATGCAATTTTCGTAATATTTGCAACAGGGAATTTTACAAAATCAATCAATTTACCGTCTGGGCTATATTTTCTAACACCCCAGCCACCATAAAGGCCAATCCAAAGATTACCTTCAGAATCGCAAACTGGGCCATCGGCAAAGCCTTCTTGGTCATTTAAATCGGCAAATAATCTTTTATTTGAAAGATTGCCCGCTTCATCAATATCTGCGGCGAAAACCAGTTTACCTAAAGTATCATTATAATAAATAGTTTTATCATCTGGGCTTACAGCCGGGCCGTTTGTAATTGATATGCCAGTATGAACCTTAGTTAATTCGCCATCAAAGCGGAATATAGAGCCTATATCGGCTGTATGGTCATCATCCATAGATCCGCACCATAATCGGCCTTTGCCGTCAACACATGCATCATTAAGACGATTATTAGAATAATCAGGATCTGTTTTTACAATAAGTTTAAATTCACCTGTATTTTCATCAAAATCATGAAGACCTGATTTCAAACCGGCTATAAAACCGCCAGATTTTTTTGGGCAAACAAAACCTACTCTTTCTGGCGATTTCCAAACAGTGTGCTTTTTGGTTTCAGGATTAAAGGAATTAATTGTTTGACTTAGGATATCTACAAACCAAAATTCTTGTTTGATTGGGTGCCATAATGCACCTTCGCCAAGACTTGCTTTTATATTTAATACGCTTTGTACATCATAAGACATAAAAATTCCTTTTCCCTTATAAAAGACCTCTTTTGCTGAGGTTCTTCATTAAATCAATAATTCCAAGATTCCATAAAGGTGCATCATTACAATGTACAACACGATTTTCAAGTGTCCCAAGCTTTGGAGATGAAATTTTTACAATATCACCAACTTTATGAGTAAAGCCGCGCCCTGGGGCATCTCTATCTTGTGTTGGGGCAAATAACGTACCTGTATAAAGGATAAAGCCATCTGGATATTGATGCTGACTTATAGTTTGTTTTACTAAATCTGTTGGATCTCTTGAAATAAAGCTCATGCTTGAATGGCCTTCAAGAATATAGCCTTCTTCGCCTTCAATTCTTAAATCAAGCTCTGCATTTCTAACGTCATCCATTGTAAAATTATCATCAAATAATCTTACGAATGGCCCAAGTGAAGCCGATGCATTATTGTCTTTAGCTTTACCAAGTAAAAGCGCAGAACGCCCTTCAAAGCAGCGTAGATTTACATCATTACCAAGACTTGCGCCAATAATTTCACCTTTTGGATTAACAAGAACCGCAACTTCTGGCTCTGGATTATTCCAGCTTGAGTCAGAGCGAACCCCGATTTCGGCACCATAACCAACACTTGATAAAACTGGTGCTTTTGTAAATACTTCGGCATCGGGGCCAATCGCAACTTCAAGATATTGTGACCAAAGCCCATCGGCAATTAAAAGCTCTTTTAGTTTTGCGGCCGCTTCAGACCCTGGAACTACTGAACGGATATCTGAACCAATTTTTTCAGATAATGCATTTCTTATATCTTGGGCGGCATTTGCATCGCCTCTTGCACGTTCTTCGATTACACGTTCAACCGCAGAAACCGCAAATGTAACCCCTGCCGCTTTTACGCATTGCAAATCAATTGGTGAAAGCAATACAGAGCTTTCACCCTTATAAACTTTACCGGTTGCAAGATCTTCTATTGCGCCAAGTGATACCGCATTTGATAAATCTAAATCTTTTGACCAAATTGCCGCGAAACCAGCACTAGTTGATGCGATTTTTGAAACATCAAAAACTTCACCATTTTTAACTAGAATTGGGGTTGGACCTTCGCCCATATCAACGCGACCCAAAAGAGTCGCGTTTTTATAATCTATAGGTAACATATTAAGCCTGTGTATAAGATGTTTTTACGGTAGTATAGAATTCAGCGGCATAGCTTCCTTGCTCTCTTGAGCCATAAGAAGAACCTTTTGTGCCGCCAAATGGAACGTGATAATCAACGCCAGCAGTTGGTAAGTTTACCATAGTCATGCCCACTTCAGCATTACGTTTAAAGTGAGTTGCATATTTAAGAGATTGGGTCACGATACCTGCGCAAAGACCAAATTCAGTGTCATTCGAAAGTGCCAAACCATGCTCATAGCTATCAGCTTTGATAATTGTTGCAACTGGTCCAAAGATTTCTTCACGGGCAATACGTGCTTCATTATTAGAAAGGAATAATGCCGGTGACATATAAAGACCTTTAGTCGCGCGTTCTAATTCTTCGCCGCCAAATACAAGTTCCGCACCTTCTTGCTTACCAATCATTACATAATCTAAATCTTGCTTATATTGAGATTGAGATGCAACAGGGCCAATCTGACACTCTGGAAGTAATGGATTATCTACACGAGTATTCGCAAGGCCAGCGCGCATTTTTTCAACAAATGCATCATAAATACCAGCTTCAACAATAAGGCGTGAAGACGCAGTACATCTTTGACCAGTTGAATAATAAGAACCATTAATTGCCGCCGCAACCGCAATATCAAGATTTGCATCATTAAGAACTAATAATGGGTTTTTGCCGCCCATCTCAAGCTGTACTTTTGCTTTACGTGCTGTAACCGCTTGTAAAATGCCAGTACCAACACCAACCGAACCAGTGAAGCTTACGCCTTTTACTTTTTTCGAATTAGTAATAATATTTCCAACAACCGAACCTTTACCCATTACAAGGTTAAATACGCCTTTTGGAACGCCCGCATTAACAATAATTTCCGCCAAAACACCTGCGCAGATTGAAACGATTTCTGCAGGCTTCCACACAATAGTATTGCCATAGCAAAGCGCAGGAGCAATTTTCCAAGCAGGAATTGCATAAGGGAAGTTCCAAGGAGTAATAAGACCAACTGTACCGATTGCTTCGCGTGTAATTTCAACATCAATACCTGGGCGAACTGAAGGAACTTTTTGACCATTAAGACGTAATACTTCGCCGGCAAAAAATTTAAAAATCTGACCCGCACGTGCAGTTTCGCCAATTGATTCAGGAAGTGATTTACCTTCTTCACGTGCAAGAATTTTACCTAATTCTTCTTTACGCGCAAGGATTTCAGTACCAATTTTATCAAGAATGTCAAAACGCTGCTGTATGCCAGATTGCGCCCATGCAGCAGAAGCCGCCGATGCAGCTTCAATCGCCGCTTCAACATCTTCAGCAGAAGCCACAGCATAATTACCTACTAATTCAGATAAGTCAGCAGGGCTATAATTAGCGCCAGTAGAAGCACCATTTGACCATTCACCACCAATATAATTTTTTACTGAGATTGTCATTTTCATTCCTTTTTTGCAAAAATTCTGCAATTCATATTAATGCGATAAATAGCCTTTGCGCCAATACCGCCTTTAAATCCATATAGTCATTTTTTATATTAATTCATCAGAATCTATAAATTCACATATAAAAATCACATGGAAATTTTCAATAGTCTGACAAATAAATAAAATTTTATTACTTGCAAGCCTTATTAGACTTTTTAGATTGCTTTTGCCACATTTATATTACAATTATATTGGAATTTGTGCAGT